>JAICSD010000081.1 GCA_025937075.1 Vicinamibacteria bacterium
CCTGGACACTTCCCTGCAGACGCGCGCCTTGCCGCGGCGCTGCTCCTCCTGTATCCAGGCGCTCGCGGCATCTCCGTGCCACTTACCGTGCGCGCGAGCGGCCTTCGCCGTCACGCAGGACAAATCAGCCTCCCGGGCGGCGCAATAGACAACGGCGAGACGGTCACCGGGGCGGCGCTGCGAGAAACACACGAAGAAATTGGGGTCGACGCCGCGGATGTCCGCATCCTCGGAGAGCTCACGCCGGTTCACGTCCTGGTGAGCGGCTTCACATTGCATCCGATTGTCGGAATAGCCGACGAGCGGCCGGCATTCAGGCCCGCACCCGGAGAAGTCGACGAGGTGCTCGAGGTGTCGATCGACGACCTTCGCGACGCCTCCTCGATTCGCCAGGGCACGCGGATCCGCGAAGGAGTGGCGGTCGAGTACCCGTACTTCCATCTGCTCGGACGCCAGGTCTGGGGCGCGACAGCGATGGTGCTCGGCGAGTTCATCTGTCTGCTCGAGTGATCACACCGACTTCAGCAACGAACGCCGAACCCCGCGCCCCGCGCCCGCACCCGCGACTCACGATCTCACGAGCGCTCCCGGCTCGATGCGCGACGCCCGCAGCGCCGGGCCGAGCGACGACAGCACCGCCACAGCCGGCAGGCCGATCGCGGGAATCAGAAACGCCGCCGCATCGGTCCCGGTGACACCGTAGAGCAATCCCGTGAGCACTCGCGTCGCCGCCGGGGCCGCACACAACCCGAGCGCGAGACCGCTCAGCGCCAGGACCAACGCGCGCCGCAGCACCATCATCACCATCTCGCCCCTGCGCGCGCCGAGCGCGATCCGGATCGCGATCTCCTGCCGCCGCTGTGTCACCGACCACGCCATCATGCCGTAGACGCCCACCAGCGCCAGGCTGACCGCCAGCGCACCGAACATCGACACGAGCGTCGAGAGAAATCTCGGCCGGGCGAGGTTCTTCACGAGGTGCTCCTCCATCGTCCGGACGTGCGAGAGTGGCAGGTTCGGATCGAGCTCGGCGACTGCGGCGCGTATCGCCGGGGCGAGCGCGTGCGGATCGGGATCGGTCCTCACCACGAACGCGAGGAACGGAAACGAGCGCTGGAGCACCGACTGATACAGTTCCGGCCGCGGCGGATTCGATGGGCCGAGATGCCGAATGTCGCGTACCACGCCCACCACCGTCATCCACACGCTATCGTCGTCGAACCGCACGCGACGGCCGACCGGATCCTGTCCTGGCCAGCACTGCTTCGCGAACCTTTCGTTGACGAGCACGACGGGCGCTTCGCTGCGCGTATCGGTCCTGCGGAAGTCGCGGCCGGCCGTCACGGGAATCCCCATCGCGGCGAAGTAGCCTGGCATCACGATCTGGTAGCCCGCGCGGGGAGCCGGATGCTGCCGCGGCTGTCCCTCCGCGACGTAGCCCGTGGCGAAGTCGTCGCCGCCAATCGGGAGCGTGACCGCGGCTCCGGCCGCCCGCACGCCGGGAACGGCCGCGATGCGCTCCAGCATCGCGCCGTAGAACTGCACTTGCTTCGCCTGATACTCGGCACGATCCCCCGACAGCGTGATGTCGAACGTCAGGAGGTTGCGGGGGTCGATCCCGATGTCCACGCGCGTGAGCGCCATGAAGCTGCGCACGAGCAGCACGGATCCGACGAGCAGCACGACAGCGACCGCGAGCTGCAGCGCGACGAGCGCGTCGCGAACGGTGCCGCTCTTGCGCGATCCCGACGACCGCGTCCCGCCCTCTGCCAGCGCTTCGCTGAGGGCTCTGCCCGACAGCTCCAGCGCCGGTGCAACCCCGAACGCCAGACCGACGAGAATCGCAATCGTGAGGGTGAACAGCAACACGCGGGCGTCCATCGTCGCGCCCGCCAGCGCCGCATCCGCCGGCGCGAGCGCCGCCAGCGCTGAGGCGCCCCAACCGCCGACCGCGACACCGGCGACGGCTCCGACGAGCGCGAGGACGATGGATTCGGTCAGCAGCTGACGGACGATGCGTGCGCGGCTTGCGCCGATCGCGCGGCGAAGCGCGATGTCCCGCCGGCGCGCCACGCCGCGGCCGAGCACCAGGCTCGCGACGTTCGCGCACGCGATGGCCAGCACGAACACGACCGCGCCGGTCAGAATCATCAGCGGCCGCTCCGCAGCACCCGCGAACTGGTCGCGAATCGTGACGACCGTGGCCCCCCGCCCTTCGTCCTCGGGATGCTCGCGCGACAGCCGTTCACCAATCGCCTGCACCTCCGCGCGCGCCTGCGCCACCGTGATGCCAGGCTTCAACCGCGCGACCGCCCGCAGATATCCCGAGTTGCGATACCCGGTCATGTCGAGGTCCTCGTTCACGGCGGGACGCGGAATGTCGCCAGGACCGCCGGGAACCCAGACTTCCGGGCCCTCGGCCGAGGACGAGGGACGCGCCGTAATGGCCGGCCACCGAAGCACCTGGGGCATGACGGCCATCACGAGCCGCGGACGCCCGTTGAGCAGGATCGTCCGGCCGATGATCGACGGGTCACCGTTGAATCGGCGGAGCCACAATCGCTCGCTGAGCACGACGGCCGAGGGATCCGCGGCGTTCGCGTGAAACGGCTCGCCAAGCCGCGCGCGCGCACCGAGAACGTCGAAGAAATTGGAGGAGACGCTCGATCCGCTGATCCGCTCGGGATCGCCGTGGCCCGTGAGCGTGAACGACAGATGACTGATGCCGGCCAGCGCCACAAAGCTTGTCGTCTGCGCACGGAAGTCCATCATGCGCCCCGGCCCGAGCGGCTCCGGCTCACGCGTGGACGTCGTGTTCCACAGGAAGACGAGCTGATCGGCATCGGTGAACGGCAACGGACGCAGCAGCGCAGCGTTGACGAGACTGAAGATCGCCGTGTTCGCGCCAATGCCGAGCGCAAGCGTCACGACCGCGACGGCGGTGAAGCCGGGTGCGCGGCGGAGCCCGCGCAGCGCGTAGCGCACGTCCTGCCAGAGCGTTGACCACATGGTTGGCTTAGACGGGCGTACGGGGTTCCGGTTGACGAATGTGAGTGGGCGGGGTGCGCCCTGAACAATTCGCGCCGCCCGAATGGGTTAAACGGCCCAAAGGCGCCGCGGGCGCCTGGGGTCAGAGCAAAGTCAGCGCGAAGGGTGACTGTCGGCACGGTCCGGCAAACCATCAGCGACCGTAATCGTCTGCACTCCAGCGACTTGGCGATAGCGCACACGAGTGAGCCGATGGGGCACACACGTTGCTAGTCTGCGGCCGATTTGGCGGGGAGAGGATTATGAATCGTGTGCTGATTGTCTGCGTCTTGGCTGTGATCGCGCTTGTCGCGCCAACGGTGGCGAATGCGGGACCCATAAGCACGACAGACCCGATTATCGGAGTCAGAGGCCTGAGTGGACCGTCCGGATCGGGAGAGATCACTGATGGCACACCGCAGCCGTTCGAGGACCCCTGCGACGCGGCGCTGGGCAGCGATTACATCTGTCGGGCGCTCCTGATACCGGTTACGGCGCCTCAGCTTGTGGATGGCATCTTCTCCCTGACGCTGCAGTTTCTCGAGGCCGGAATCCCCATTTCGCTCGACGCTCTGTTCATCGATCCACTGAGTCAGTTCCAGTTCCGGCAGGACGACGTGGATAACACGATGATGCGCCTGTCAGGTACGGGCCCGCTGACGTGCGGGACGGTGACGGGCCCCGGACTGGAATCTGCCCTGATTCCGCGCACCTGCACCATCGGCGATGAGATCGAGATCTTCATGCACACGGAAGGGCTCCCCGGTCCGTTCCAGGTAACCGTGTTCGCCGTCAATGACATTCCAAACAGTACGACGGTACCCGAGCCGACGGCCCTGCTCGCAATGGGTGTAGGCCTCAGCGCCTTCGCGGGCCTACGTCTGCGCCGCAAGACGAACTGACGCGCGGTAAAGCGCCAGGGCCGCGAAGCGCCGCTCTTACTGAGCGGCGCTTCGCGTTTCCTGCATCATCGCGGTAAAGCGCGGATCCGCCGAGAGCGACCGCAGATCTGGATCATCCTTCGCAAACGCGCCGGGATACCCGGCCCGGAACGCCTTGCGCAACGTCTGGAGCGCCTCGTCCTTGTGCCCCGCGAGCGCGTGGGCGACGGCGGCGTTGTAGAGGAAGTTCGGATTCGACGGGTCCTGCGCGAGCGCGTCGTTGATGAATTTGATCCCCTGCGCCGCATCGCCCTTCTTGGCGTAGTACGTCCCCAGATTGCACCGGGTCGCAGACGAGCTCGGATTCACGGTGAGCGACTTGTACGCGAGCTCGATTGCCTTGTCGTAGGTCTGATTGGCCTTTTGCACGTCTCCGAGCCAGCGATAGTCATCGGCGAGGTTCGCGACCCAGCCGTCTGACGAGGGGCTCAACTCGACGGCCTTCTGATACGCGGGCAGCGCTTCCGCAAACTTGCGCTGCCATGCGAGCGCGATGCCGAGATTGCTCCAGGTATCTCCTGTGGGCACCAGCTTCAGCGCGTGCTCGAACGAATCCACCGCCTCCGCGTACCGCGCCGTCTGCAGGTACATCGCGCCGAGATCGTTGTAGCCGTTCACGTTGTCCGGCTCGATCGCGATGACCTTCTGGAACTCCTCGATCGCCTTGTCGTACTCGCCGAGCCGGTAGTACGTCGCGCCGAGCGAGTTGTGATTCAGCCAGTAGTACGGGTTCTTCTCGATCGCCTTCAGGTGCATCTGGACGGCCTCGTTGCCGCGGCCGGCCGCGAGGTACGCACCCGCAAGCTTTCGATAGGCTTCGTCCGAGTTCGGCGCGATTTCGAGCGCGCGCCTCAATTCGACGATCGCGTCGTTGGTCTTCCCCGTCGCGAGATACGCGTGGCCCACCGCGGCGCGCACTTCGAGGAGCGAATCGTCGATGTGCTGCCCCTGCTGGGCCGCGTAGACCGCTTTGTCCGCCCAGAGCGTCTCGTTCGTCTCGCGATACATCTGCAGCGAGGCATCCGCCAGCCCTGCGTAGGCCAGCGCGAATCGCGGATCGAGCTTCAACGCGTCTTCATAGAACCCGATCGCCTTTTCCACGTTCCTGCGATCCTGCTGCCCGCGCATCGCGTTCCGGCCCTTCAGGTACACGTCGTATGCGGCGATGTTCTGCGTCGGCCGCTCGATCGTCTTCGCGCGCTCCTCGTTCGTGGGCGTGACGTCCAGCGCGCTCACGAGCCCGGAGAACATCTGGTCCTGCAGCGTGAGCAGATCGGAGGGGGAACCGGCGAATTCGCGCGTCCAGATCGTGCGCGGCGCGATTGGATCCTCCAGCTTGACGATGATGCTGATCTTTCCGCCGCCGCTCTGCACGGTTCCCGTGACGAGCAGATTCGAGCCCAGCTCCCGCGCGAGCTTCGGCAGCGGCTGCTTCACGTCGACCGATTCGACGGCGCTCGTCGGCGCGACGGTCACCTGGTTCAGGCCGAACAGCTTCGCGGACATCGCTTCGGCAACGCCGGTCGCGATGTGCTCGAGATCCTGCTCCGGGCCGATCACACGGAACGGCAGGACGGCAATCAGCTTGCGCTCGCTCGGGCTCGGGAGCGCCTGACTGCTGGCCGCGCCGCCCGTGACCAGATGACGGACGGGTGGCAGCGCGACAATGCCGCCAATCACCACAACGCTGAGCACCGCCGCAACGATCCATCCTTTGCGCGACGTGGGCAGCGGCACGTTGATGACGACGGACGGGTGGCTTCGAAGGCGGCTCGCCGACGGCGCCTTGGACTGCTCGAGATCGCGCAGCAGGTCTCGGGCGCTTTGATAGCGCGCGGCAGGATTCTTCTCGAGGCACCGCATCACGATGCGGGTGAAGAACGGCGCCACCTCCGGCGCCACTTCCTTGAGCGGACGCGGCGAGATCCGCACGCGCTGCATGAGGACTTCCAGCGCCGAGTCGCCCGGGAACGGCGTCGACCCTGACGCCATTTCGTAGAGGATCAAACCAAGTGCGTAGAGATCGCTCCGGTGATCCGTCGGCTGCCCTTCGACGGACTCCGGCGCCATGTAGCGCGGCGTGCCGATGAAGTCGCCCGGACGCGTCAACCCGGCGGCGCTCGCCTCATAGGATTTCGCCAGCCCGAAGTCGGAGACGTAGGCGCGCCCGGCGTTGTCGACGAGGATGTTCTGCGGCTTCAGATCGCGGTGCACGATGCCGACGTCGTGCGCCGCAGAGAGGCCCGACGTAATCTGCCTCGCCAGCGACAGCACGCGCTCGAACGGCAGATGCCCGTTCATCAGGATCGCGTGGAGATCCGATCCTTCGACGAACGGCATCGTGATGTACTTGACGCCGCTCGCCTCGCCGAGATCGTGAATGCGCAGAACGTTCTGGTGGGTGACCTGACGCGCGAGCAGCAGCTCCTGCTTGAACCGCCGCTCGAAATCGAGCCCGACGCTCGGATCCGCCAGCACCTCCGACCGGATCACCTTGAGCGCGATCGGGATCCCCAGCTCCTGGTCGAGCGCCTTGTACACGGCGCCCATACCACCGGCGCCCAGCATCTTTTCGATGAGATAGCGGCCTGCGAACAGGACGCCGGGTCCCAGGCCCATTCGCCCGCTGGACGAGGACAGCCGCGTCACCTCCGCCGCGGCCGACACGGGCGGCGTAATCGGGCCGGTGACCAGCGAGCCAAGCACGGCCGAAAGCTCCGCCGAACAGGCGATGCAGCGCCCGGTCGTCAGCGGCGTTTCGGTCCGGCAGTGCGGGCACACCATAAAGGAGGTCGCGGCGGTGAGGAGCCCTAAGCCGGGCTGGGTAGTCATTATCCTGCCGGCCGGATCGCAATCCAAGTACAAGTACAAGTAACGGACGATGGGCCCGGGGTGAACAAGATGACCATAGGACGCTCCGCCGTAGGGCTACAATGCGCCTATGCGACGAGCGATCATTCCTTCTCTCTTATACGCGGCCGTCGTTTGTGCCGCCTGCGGCCGAGGCAACTCAACCGTAGCGACTCAGGGACCTGCCAACGGGGACGCGAGAACCGCATCTGCGTCGACGGTGCCCGTCTCATCCATGCCGAAGGTGGATCCGGAGGCGGTTCTCAAGCACATCAAGGTGCTGTCGTCCGACAAGTTCGAAGGCCGCGCGCCCGGGACGCGCGGCGAGGACCTCTCGGTCGCCTACATCGAAACGCAGTTCCGCGATCTCGGGCTGCAGCCGGGCAATCCCGATGGCACCTACATCCAGAACGTCCCGCTCGTGGGCATCACCGCCACCGAGACGCGCCCGCTGACGTTCGTCAAGGGCTCGAAAGCGCTCGGCCTCAAGTGGCGCGACGACCTCGTCGCGTGGACAAAGCACGTCGCCGACGCCGCCTCGATCGCCAAGTCGGACGTGGTCTTCGTAGGCTATGGCGTCGAGGCCCCCGAATACAACTGGGACGATTTCAAGGGCCTCGACGTGAAGGGGAAGACGCTCGTCGTGCTCGTGAACGACCCGCCGGTGCCGGACCCGTCCGATCCCTCGAAGCTCGATCCGAAAACCTTCGCCGGCAAGGCGATGACCTATTACGGCCGCTGGACCTACAAGTTCGAGGAGGGGGCGCGCAAGGGCGCGGCGGCGGTCCTCGTCATTCACGAGACCGGGCCCGCCGGCTACCCGTTCTCTGTCGTGCAGGGATATCTCAACGAGAAATTCGACATCGTGACGCCCGACAAGAACATGGGGCGCGCGAACATCGAAGGATGGATCACGACGAACGCCGCCCGAAAGCTGTTCGCGCTCGCGGGCAAGGACTACGACGCGCTCCGGAAGGAAGCGGCCACGCGGGCGTTCAAGCCCGTCCCTCTCGGGGTTCAGGCGTCGATGGCCATCTCCAACAAGCTGCGCACCATCGAATCGCGCAACGTCGTCGCGAAGCTCGAAGGATCGGATTCACGCCTGAAGGACGAATACGTCGTCTACTCGGCGCACTGGGATCATCTCGGCGTCGGCGCGCCCGTGAACGGGGACAAGATTTACAACGGCGCGCTCGACAACGCGTCCGGCGTCGGGACCGTCCTCGAGATTGCCCGCGCGTTCAAGCAGATCCAGCCGCAGCCGAAGCGATCGATCCTCTTCCTGATGGTGACCGCCGAGGAGCAGGGGCTTCTCGGATCGCAGTACTACTCCGTCACGCCGCTCTATCCGCTCGCGAAGACCGCGGCCAACATCAACATCGACGGCATCAACCAGTGGGGCCCCACGAAGGACATCACGGTCATCGGCCTCGGCGCGTCCGATCTGGACGATTATCTGCGCGCCGCCGCGAAGGAGCAGGGGCGCACGCTCACACCCGACCCCGAACCGGAGAAGGGCTTCTTCTACCGTTCCGATCACTTCAATTTCGCCAAACAGGGCGTGCCGGCGCTCGATCCGGACTCGGGCGTCGACTTCGTCGGCAAGCCGGACGGCTGGGGCCGCAAAAAGCGCGACGAGTATACCGACCACGACTATCACGCGCCGTCCGACGAAATAAAACCCGATTGGGATCTCAGCGGCGCAGCCCAGGACGCGCAGCTGCTGTTCGCGGTGGGCTACCGCGTCGCCAACACCGATACGCTGCCGGAGTGGAAGCCGGGCAACGAGTTCAAGGCGAGGCGGGAGGAGATGCTGGGCAAGTAGGCATTACAAAATCGTCTCGACACTTTCGCAATCGTCAGCCACAACTTGGTGATCTCCCGAACGATCACGTAGTTGTGAGCAATCGCTAAACTGCTCTCCCTTCGTGACTTGATCTGCGCCGCCTGCGGGGTACTTGCGTTGCTCCGCAACCTGGCACGGAGGGAGGCCGGTCCATGAGGCGACATGCCCTGGGGTTGACGGCGGCGCTGCTGTTGGTTCAACCCGCACACATCATGGTGGGCGCCGATACGGCGCCGTACACGATCATCGATCTCGGCGCCATGAACGGGACGGTGCCGGTGGTCACGGGAATCAACGCGTCCGGACAGGTATCCGGATACGCGACGGACCCCGAGGGAAACACGCGCGCGGTGCGTTACAGCGCACCTGGCGGGTGGGCGTTCGTCTCCGGTCTCGAGTCACTCACGAGCATCGCGAACGCCATCAACGACAACGGCGACGTCACCGGATACGCCATCACGTCCGCGGGACTCCGCGCGTTCCGGTACGTGGACGGCTCGGGCGTGCAGTTCATCGAACCGCTCGCCGGCGGCACGTACACGGTCGGGATGGGAATCAACGCGTCCGGCGAGATCGTCGGTTATGCCGACACGGCGGATGGGACGCACGCGTTCCGCGCCGCTTCCGGGCTGCCCGCGCAGCTCGTAACAGACCTCGGCGGACCGTTCTCCCTCGCCTGCGGCATCAACGACGCCGGCCAGGTGGTCGGGATGGCCTACAACACGGCCTCGGTGGAGCACGCGTTCCGCACCGAGCCTGACGGCCGTGTGCTCGAAGTTGGCGCATTCAATGGCGCCGCAGGTACGAGCAGCGCGTGCGCGATCGACAGCAGCGGCCGCCTCGCAGGCCAGGCGACGCTCGCTGACGGATCGCTCCACGCGTTCCTCTACGGCACGTCGTTGGCGAATCTCGATACGTTCGGCTCCACGTCGAGCAACGCGCTCGCGGTCGCCTCGGGCGCGTCCGTTGGATCGTTCGCGGCAGCCGACGGCAGCACCCGCGCGTTCCTCTACACGCCGGCGGACGGCTCGGTGGATCTCAACACGAAGCTCGCAGCGGATTCGGGCTGGACACTGACCGACGCGCGCGCGATCAACGCGTCCGGGCAGATTGCGGGTGCGGGGGTGCTGAACGGCGTCATGCGGGTGTTCCTCGCGACGCCGCCTCCTGATACGGACACGACGCCGCCGACCATCGCGGGCCTCAGCGCGTCTCCGTCGGTGATCTGGCCGCCCGCGCACCAGATGGTGCAGGTCACCGTGTCGGTGAGCGCGCTCGACGACAAGGACCCGGCGCCGTCGTGCGGGATCACGACCATCACGGCAGATGACGGGACCAGCGGTGATGCAGTCATCACCGGGCCGCTGACGGCGCTCGTCAGGGCCACCAAGGACGACCGCCGCGATGCGCGCGTCTACACGCTGACGATGGGGTGCTCGGACGCGTCCGGCAACGCGTCGCACGCGGATGTTACGGTGACGGTCGCCAAGAATGGCGGCGTTGCGAAGCAGGCGGCCGTGCGCGCCTCACTGGCGAAGGCGCGCCTGCTGGCGTCGGCAAAGGTGAAACACGCGAAGGGGCACGGAACGCGCCACTGACGCGTCACCTCTCCCGCGGCTCTTCGAGGTAGGTATAACCCTGCAGGCCGTCTTCATAGAACTCCAGAAGACGGCCTGATTCTTCGTACGTAATCCGCCCTTCGCGGACGGCAAGCTCGACGTCGTTGCGCAGCTTCCGGATCAGCGTTTCCGCGTCGAACTCCACGTAGTCGAGCACTTCCCGGACCGTGTCCCCCTTGATGACGGCGTCCAGGACGACGTTGCCGCCGCTGTCCAGGCTGACGTGCACCGCGTGCGTGTCGCCGAAGAGATTGTGGAGGTCCCCGAGGATCTCCTGATAGGCGCCGACGAGGAACACTCCGAGATAGTACGGCTCGCCGTTCACCGTGTGCAGCGGCAGCGTCCGCTTGACGTCGCGCCGGTCGATGAACGAGTCGATCTTGCCGTCGGAGTCGCAGGTGATGTCCCCGAGCACCGCGTGATGGCTCGGCGGCTGATTCAGGTTGTGAATCGGCATGATCGGGAACAACTGCTTGATCGCCCAACTGTCCGGGATCGACTGGAACAGCGAGAAGTTGCAGAAATACGTATCCGCCATCGCATCGTCGAGCCCCTGGAGGTCCTCGGGGACGTCCTCCATCTGCGCGACGAGCTTTCGGAGCTTCTGGAGGATCGCCCAGTAAAGGTTTTCGGCCTGGCAGCGCTGCTCGAGCGGCAGGTAGCCGCCCGTGAAGAGGTTCAGCGCCATATCCAGCGCCTGCTGGGCGTCGTGGTAACTCTCGAGCGCGTTCCTGACCGACAGGTTCTGGTATGTCTCGAGCAGATCGATGACCGGCTGCTCGGCCTCGTCGGGCGAGATCGACTCCGGGATTTTTTCTTCGCCGAAGGCGGCCACGCCGAGCACGTTGAAGATGAGGACGCTGTGATATGCGACGATCGCCCGGCCGCTTTCCGTGACAATGGTCGGATGTTTCACGCCTGCGTCATCACAGACCGTCTGAATGTGATAGACGACGTCGTTTGCGTATTCCTCGAGGGTGTAGTTGACGCTCGACTCGAAGTTCGTCTGGGAGCCGTCGTAATCGATGCCGAGGCCGCCGCCCACGTCGAGGAACTCGAGGCCGGCGCCGGCCTTCACCAGCTCGGTGTAGATACGGGCCGCCTCGTTCAGCGCGCCTTTGACGATGCGGATGTTCGGGATCTGGCTGCCGAGATGGAAGTGCAGGAGCTTGAAGCAGTCCTGCATGCCGCGGGAGTTCAGCTCGTCGAGCCCGCGCAGCACCTCGGCCACCGTGAGCCCGAATTTCGAGCGGTAGCCGCCTGACCCCTGCCAGCGGCCGCTGCCCCGCGCCGCGAGCTTGACCCGCATCCCGATCTGCGGGCGGACGCCCACTTTCTCCGCGTACTTCAGGATCAGCCCCAGCTCGGTGTACTTCTCGACGACGGGGATGACGTTGCGCCCGACCTTCTGCGCCAGCATCGCCATCTCGATGAACTCGGCATCCTTGAAGCCGTTGCAGATGATCGGCGTCTCGTTGTACGCCTGCGCCATGACGGCCAGCAGCTCCGGCTTGGAGCCGGCCTCCAGGCCGAAGCCGTATTCGCGGCCGAAATCCAGCACTTCCTCGACGACCTGGCGCTGCTGGTTCACCTTGATCGGATAGACACAGATGTAACGCCCCTCGTACTGATGCTGGTTGATGGCCGTCTGAAAGGCGTTGTGGATATCGCCGACGCGGTGGCGGAGGATGTCGCTGAACCGAATAAGGACCGGAAGGCCAATCCCGCGCAGCATCAGGTGATCGGTGAGCTGCTTGAGGTCGATCGCGTGCGACGGGTCCTTCGTCGGGTGGACGAGGACGTGGCCGTCCTTCGAGATGGAGAAGTATCCCTTGCCCCAGCGATCGACTTCGTAGAGTTCCGTGGCGTCGCTGATCGTGAAGAGCTCGCCCGCCTGGAACGTACGGTGCGCGCGCGCGGTGGAAGTGCTCACGCGTTCATTATGCACACCTTTTCTGTCGATGGAAGATGGATCGCGTCGGGTTCACGGGGTTCGAGGCTCATTGTGAACCCCAGAACCCCGCGAACTGCGAGCGTCAGAACGTGAACCGAACTCCGAAGCGGGCGATTCGCGGATTCATGATCTCCACGATCGCGTTGAAGTTCGACGCCTGCACGTCGTACTGGCGTCCGAGGATCGTCCCCGAGTTCAGCAGGTTGAACACGTCGAAGTCGAACGCCACCCGGTTGCCGCCGAAACGGACGTCCTTCTCGACGCGCAGATCCAACTGATTGACCGACGGCAGGCGGTATTTGCCGGCGTCGCTCACCACCATCACGTCCTTGTTCGAGTGGACGGCATCGTTCGTCGCCACGTCGCCGGCGAA
>JAICSD010000046.1 GCA_025937075.1 Vicinamibacteria bacterium
ATCGTTGCACAGCGCGGCGCGAACACCGTTGACCTTGTTCGCCGCGATCTGCTCGCCCTGTCCGCTGCCCCCGATGACGATGCCGCGGTCGGCGCGGCCGGTCGCGACGAGTCGGGCCACGTCGGCGCAGATCGGCGGGTAATCGACCGGCGTGGTGTTGTGGGTGCCGCGGTCGTCGACGTCATGGCCAAGGCCTTTCAGCGTGTCGATCAGGTGCTGCTTCAAGTCGAAGCCCGCATGATCCCCGCCGATCGCGATCCGCATAGATGTGGAATTATAAGCTGCCGCATATGCCAGCCGTCACGATCAGCCGGAAAGGTGAGCAGCGCGTGCAGGCGGGGCATCCGTGGGTGTACCGCAGCGACGTCGTCGGTGCGGAGGGGGTCTCCGCAGGCGATATCGTGCGCGTCGACGGTCCGAAGGGCCGCCCGCTCGGGTACGCGTTCTTCAGCGATCGATCGCAGATCGTGATCCGCATGATTGCGGGACCCGACGAGGAACCGTCCCCCGGTTTCTGGCGCACGCGCATGGCCGCCGCAGCGCAGTATCGGGAATCGCTGCGCCTCGATGCGACGGCCTACCGGGTCGTGCACGGGGAGGCGGACCGCCTGCCGTCGCTGATCGTGGATCGCTACGGTGACTATCTCGTCGTCCAGGCGTTGTCGCAGGCGGTCGACCGCGCGCTGCCGGAGATCACCCGCGCGCTCGTCGACGAGCTGCACCCGGCAGGCATCCTTGCCCGCAACGATCCCCGCGTGCGGCTGCTCGAGGGCCTCGAGCAGCGTGTCGAGGTGCTGCACGGCAGCGTCCCCGAGTCGATCGCGGTGCGCGAAGGCGCGGTCGAGTACGACGTCGATCCGTGGCACGGCCAGAAGACGGGACTCTTTCTCGATCAGCGCGAGAACCGCGAGGCGGCGCTGCGCTACGCGAGTGGACGCGCGCTCGACGCCTTCAGCTACAACGGCGGATTCGCGATGGCGATCGCGCCGCGTTGTGAGCGCGTGCTCGCCGTCGACATCTCGGCGGACGCGGTCACGCGCATTCGCGCGAACGCGGCACGAAACGGGCTGCGCCAGATCGAACCGCGCGAGATGAACGTGTTCGACGAGCTGCGCGAGTTGGAGCGCGCCGGGGAGCGATTCGATACGATCATCCTCGACCCTCCGGCCTTCGCGAAAAACAGAGCAGCGGTGCAGAAGGCGCTCTCCGGCTACAAGGAGATCAACCTCCGCGCGCTGAAGCTGCTCAGGGTCGGCGGGTACCTCGTGACGTGCAGCTGCTCGTACAACGTCACGGAGCCGATGTTTCTGGACGTCGTGTCGGAAGCGGCGGCGGACGCCGGCGCGCTCGTAGCGCTCGTCGAGAAACGGTCGCAGGGACGCGATCATCCGATCCTCCTCAACGTCCCGGAAACGTATTACCTGAAGTGCCTGATCCTGCGAAAGATCGCGTGATCGATCGAAGCCGTCGGGAATGCGCATGAATTATCAGCGGGCGATCAGTGAGTTGCGAGGCGCGGTGCTGATGGCCGCAGTCAGCATTGCCTGGTACCTCTGGGCGGCGGCAGCGGTGCCAGACTCCTGGATGCGCGTGCTCGTGTTGTTGTTGATCTCGACATCCATCGTCGTCTTCTCGATTGGGCGCCGCCTCCTGGTGACGCTTCGACGGGGCCGACCGGGGCCCGACGGTGCAAACCCGCTCCGTCTGCGCACCTACCGCGCCGCGGTCCTGTTCGAAGCCGTGGCCATCCTCATCGCGGTCCTGCTGCTTGGCGGCCGGCCCGCCGCGGCACGCTATCTGCCGACAGTCGTCGCTCTTATCGTTGGCGTCCATTTTCTCGGCCTGGTAGCCGCTTTCGGGTCGCGCATCTACTTCGTCGTCTGCGCCGCGATGTGCCTGTTTGGCCTTGCGGCTCTCGGAGTCCCATCGCCGGCGATGCGGGCCGCGATCGTCGGGATCGGCTGCGGCGTCGTGCTGGACACGACCAGCCTCATCCGAATCAGGTCGGTCCGGATCGCGTATGGGCGGACACGCGGGGCGGACGCCTCAGACACATGATGAAGGCTGGCGCGTGCCGGTCACGACGACCGACCTCGACTGACAAAAGCCACGCTGCGCGTGCGCTGCGGGTTTCGGGAGGACCCGATGTTGAAACGCCCATTGCTGTCGATCATCGCTGCGATGCTGCTGGCGTCCGTGTCGTCGGCGCATACGGATCCGGTCGTCGTCCCGTTCAACGTCATCATCGGAGCACGCACCGCGACATGCTCCCGATTTTCGGCGCTCCGGTTCACGTCGGCGACGAGATCCCCGGCACGTTGACGTACGACGCAGACGCGATCGGCGAGATCGCGGAACCCGGCCTGGAGACGTTCAATCCGGCGGGAGCCCCGAGAGCCGCACGACGACGGCGCTGCCGCGGAGCCCCGCGGAGATCGCCAGCTTCATGACGACCGGATCCTTCCGCTTCCAGGGCTCGCAAACCGGCGTCGCTCCGCCGTTCGACTCGACGTCGCACGAGATCCTCGGCCGCGTCGAGCTTGCGCCCACGCCGACACCGGAGCCGGCGAGCCTGTTGCTCACGCTCAGCGGCGTTGGGGTGCTGCTGCGGACGCGGCGGCAGAGCTGAAGGTTGCTCCGCGTCTCGATGGGCCACTCAACGTCCCGCGCAAACGCGCCGCTGGCACGGGTCTCGTGTCAGCGCGACTCGGTCCGGACCGAGCACGAATCTTGTGCCATGTCGCGGCCTAATCTGGGGGAGCACCAGGGGCCGCTGTGCGCTGTTGATTTCACACTCCGACTACCGCAAGGACGATGGCCTGTGGGAGCTGTGGAAACGCGGATCCGACGTGCGCGTTTTCGAAGGATCTTGTGGACGCCGCTCTGTGCGTCCACAGGTCCGGCAGCTTCCACTAGGCCGCTATTGCGCGGCGATTGAAGTCAACTCGGTCCGGACCGAGCACGAGTCTTGTGCCAATCGCGGCCTACGGTGACACCGCGACACGCGGACAATGACTTCCGCCAGTAGACGGATCGAAAGTACTTGACACGATTTTTCAAGAATGCCGTTTCCTGAAGATCGCCCGCAGAAAACAGCCTCTTAAAGCCGCGTCGTCGTTCTCCAGTGCACGCACCGTGCATGGGCGCGGTCGATCGTCAGCCGTGCATGATTCGTCGCGTCCTGCGCCATCGTCGGCGGCCAAAAATGACGATGGTATACAGGGTCATGACGACTGCGATTCCGTTCAACACGTTGTCCGATCTCGATCTGGTGTCCGAGGTGAAGCGGCTTGCGCAGTCCGAGCGACAGGCGACGGCGGCGCTCATCGCGTCGCTGGCAGAGATGGACGCGCGGCGGTTGTATCTCGACGAAGGATGCCCGTCGCTGTTCGTCTACTGCACGCGTGTGTTGCATTTGTCGGAGCACGCCGCGTACGGGCGCATCGAGGCAGCACGCGCGGTGCGGCGATTTCCGATCGTGCTGGAGTTGCTCGAGCGGGGTGAGCTCACCCTCACCAGCCTGTGCCTTCTGCGTCCGCATCTCACCGACGCGAACTGCAAGGAACTCTGCGACGCCGCACGCCACGCGAGCAAGCGTGACGTCGAGCGACTGCTCGCGACAATCGCGCCGCGGCCGGATGCACCGACGGTGATCCGAAAACTGCCCGCACCTGCGCCGCCTGAACGCGCGGTGCCGGCGGCGGAAACGCCCGAGGCTGCCCTGAACACGATGAGCGCGCCAGTTGCGCACAGCGCGAGCGATGATGCGGGTGCCGCCCGTGCGGCTGCCGTCCTGGCGCATCCTGTGATTGCCTCGGTTCCGGCCAGGTCCGCCGGCCCTATGACGTCGCCGCTCAGCCAGGAGCGGTACAAGGTGCAGTTCACCGTCAGCCGCGAAACGCACGACAGGCTCCGGCGCGCGCAGGACCTGCTGCGGCATTCGATCCCTGACGGCAATCCCGCCGCGATCTTCGATCGCGCGCTGACGCTGCTGCTCGAGCATCTCGAGCGGACGAAGCTGGCGCACGCGAAAGCGCCGCGACCGAGTCCGCGTCCGGTCGCACCACGAGGCCGTCACATCCCTGCGTCCGTGCGCCGCGCCGTCTGGGCGCGTGACGAGGGCCGCTGTGCATTTCAAGGTCGCGAGGGCCGCTGCGGCGAGACGGCATTCCTCGAGTTCCACCACGTCGTCCCGTTCGCACGCGGCGGCACGGCGACCGTCGACAACATCGAGCTTCGCTGCCGCGCGCACAATCAGCACGAGGCAGTGGAGCAGTTCGGGGAACGCACGCTGTTCGTCCGCGAGATCCCGCCTGCGTATCTCGTCGACTCGGTCCGGACCGAGTTGCGCTCTGCGACGGCGTATTCAGGCGGAAGCTCGCGACGATAGGCGGACGTTGCGGCCTGGACGCGCAGCCGCTCAAGTGCGCCGGGATTGAGTAGATTCGTCTGACGGTCCTCCGGCAAGCGCTTCGAGGACATCAGAGGCAATGCGAAAGATTTCGTCGAGATCAGTCTGAGAGATGCTTTCGTGCTGGGCGCTACCTCTGATTTTCCATAGCTGATTGAGTTTCGAGGCCGGCGCCTTCGTCAGATATTTTGAAAATGACGGTCGATTCTGCTGCAGCCACTGACGGAGCCGGAGAGCATGGTTCGACTTCGGTTGCTGCGTCTCGATCAGACACCCAACCTGCGTTCCCAGCGTTGCCTTGCCGTTCAGGCATTTTCGCCAGTGGTCGTCATCGCCCAGAGAGATCCCTGGTTCTGCTGACGCGAATGGAAGGAACACGGTTGCCCGCAACTGACGGGACACCGCTTCGCCGAATGCGTCGGCGCCGTTCGCTATGACCAGGTCCTCACCGAGATCTGCGAGGTGGTGGGTGGAAGTGACCGTGTACAAGCCAGACCACCAAAGGTCGCGTGCCTCAGAACAGAGTCGATTGAGCCAGGGTTGGAATCTCGAGACGAGAGCGATGCCTTGTGGCCGGAAGGTTGAAGTCATCGCCGCTGAGTTCAAGGCAGATGCCATCCGCCGGCCGTTCAATGCGTTCAGGCCCAGCCCGAGAAAGAAGGTGGTGAGCCAATCTTCATCGGTGTTGTCGTTTAACCGGACGTACGTCTCGAATGTCTCGATGACGGCGTGGGTTTTGCCTTGTTCGTGATAGCAGCGCGCGAGGTATTTGTGCGCCTCGGCGCTGTCAGGTTCGGACTCAATCCATTTCCTGACCGCGCGCTCGGCAAGGTACGGTTCGCGGGCACTCAGAAACCAGTGTGCCGCAGTCCGGAGCAAACGGCTGCCGATATCAACCGCTCGAGGCACGAGCGTCGCTGCGCAGGACTCATATTTGGCGGCGGCGGCGGTCATCAGCCCGGGATCAGTAGCACGGTTGCCGAGGCGTGCATCAGCCCACGCGCCGATGGCGGCATTCAAACCAAGCCTGGCAGATCGTTCAGGACCAAGTCGATTGAGCGCACCCCTGCACACCAGTAGCAACTCATCGCGGAGAGCATCCGCCCGTTGCACCGGCAGACCCGACCAGAAATCTTTGCCTGCATTCCGTTTGAGGAGCGCGGCCGCATCGCGGTCGGTGGCGCGTCGCCGTGGCTCTTCGCAGGTGAGAGCAAACGCCAGCAAGTCGGTACTGGCCGCAAGGGCACCCCACTCATTTGGGACGATGTCGAGATCCCACGTCGCGTCATCCCAGTCGAACGTTTCCGTCATCGAGAGGAGAAAGGCGCTTCGCGGTGCCAGGTGGAAGTACTCGAGGTCGCGATCCAATGAATCCCAAAGGCGCAGCAGGGTCAACGCTCGCTCCAGGTCGCGACTCGCGGCGGAGGCCTGGATCTCCCATCGCAGATCGGGCACGGACTGAACGCTGTCGGCGCCCAGCGTCTCTGTCAAAAACCGGCGAAGAAGCTGAAGTCCGTTGTCGCGCCACTCGGACTCGAGCGTCGGATCGTAGCAATGGTCGGTTGAAGACAGACGGTAGAAGAGTCCAGCAATCGTCGCGCGGTGCAGAGCCGATGAGAGGCCTCTTGGAGCCCACCATTGCCAAAGCTCGTCGGTTGCTTCAGTTGCCAGCTCCGATAACGACTTGTACGACCAGACGCTTTCGTCCGCAAGAGACGGAAGGAAGCCGGTTCGCCGCAGAATCTCCGCGGCTCGAGCAAGCGCCGCATCGAGGGGTGAGGGTGTCATTGGACTTGCACCGAAGCGGGCGCGCTCTGATGACCCAGCGCCTCGTGCAGCAGCGCATCGAGCAGTCGACTGCTCACGGCTTCACCGACAGCGAGCTGCGCCTCGAGGCGGTCGCACACCGCCATTAGTTCGTTCAGCTTCTCAACGATGTGGCGCTGCTCGGCGAGAGGAGGGAGGGGGACTGCCATGGCCCGAAGCCCACGCAAGGGGACTGTCTTCTGCGCAATCCCCGTGGCGATGCGAGAAGCCTGATTGAATACGAAGGCACTCGCCATGAGCCGAGCCAAGAAACGAACGTCAACGTTCTGAGAAGGTCGCAGAATGCCGATGTGACGTTGAACGCAGAACTGCTGATCCCTGTCTACGATGACAGGAATTCCAAAAGACCCTACCAAGGTATAAAGAAGATCGCCGCGCTGAGGCCTCCGCGTTGGATCCAAGTCAGCGTAGTACTCGTAAGGGACGTGCCGGCAGCCTTCAAAAACCAAACGTCCCTGACGGAGGTTTCCGATGACCAGAAACGGCACCCCCGTCGATGCTTTCGGCGGCGGCAGATGGTCGCCGTCCGTAATTGAGCGGCACACCATGCTCAGCCGCGCCCAAATCCAATCAGCAGGCAATTTGAATTCACCGCTGACCGACCCTGCATGGCTATCCACCAACTCCCGTGAAGAAACATAGGCTCTGCCGGTAACGGCCAGATTAAGCAATGCGCGTCGCAAGGGCTCGACGTCTTTTCGGCGGGTGAGTCGTTCCGGCAGGCCTTCGATATCTCGGCCGTTCGCATTGTGATGTTGGCTGCTGGTTGCTGGTAATTGGACGCGATGCACCGACGCGGCGACAACGCGGTCGCGGCGCCTCTCGCGCTCCGCCCGCGCCGCCTCCAGCCAATCGCACAGCGACATCAGCTCGTCTACCTTGGCGACGATGCGTTGCTGTTCCCCGACGGGAGGGATCAACATGGGAAATTGACGCAGGCGGCGCATGCTGAGCCCTTCCCTCGAGACACCGACCTGTACGTTGTGAATCCGTTGCTGGAAGATCGGTGAAGTTAGCTGCAAGTGCACGAAGTGCCGCAACTCAGGATCATTCAGGCGGACGATGGCTACGTGCTGCGATACGTTGGCCTCTTCAAAAATATCCGGGACGATCGCGCACCGTCCGATCGAAGCGCCCGTGATATTCAGCAAAAGGTCTCGGGGTCGAACGTGCGTTCCGGACATACGTTCGTGAACGGCACGAGGAATTCGGGCCACACCACCATCGAGCCGGATTCCTGAATCATGGATGTTCTGGGAGCGAAGAAAGAGAACGCCATCGTCTCGATAGATTGACTTGCCGCCCAGTGGCGTACTTCCCGCTCCGAGCTTGTTGACGAGCGTACCTAACGGAATGACCTTCCACCCTGTGGGGATGTGGAATGGAAAATCGGAGGGAGAGTCCACTCGGTCTGCAACATCCTGCTCCACCAGCTTCCCGCGCACCGCCAGATCCAGGATGAACCGGCGCAGGCGCGGCACGGCGCCGGGCGCCTCGGCGACGCGATCGAAGTGCTCCAGCAGCCGCGCCGCGTTCATCGCAGCAGCGCCTCGGACAGAATCGCCTTCAACTGCTCCCGCAGCGACGCAACCTCGCGCTCCGACTCCTGCAGCTTCGCCAGCAGCTCCTCCGGATCGCCGTGCTCCGCCGCGACGGTGTGCGGGTTCTTGATATCCAGGTTGTAGCCGCGCGCCTTGACGTCCTCGGCGGTGACGCGCCAGGCGACGTCGGTTTCGACGCGGCCCTGCCGCTCGGCGCCGCCCCACCAGTCCGCGATCGGCTGGAGGTGCTCGATGCGGATCGGCTTGGTCATCGAGTACGCCTTCTGCGTCGGCGGCACTCGATGTTCGTAGAACCAGATATCGGTGGTCGGTGAGCCTTTCTCGAAGAACAACAGGTTCGTCCCGATGCTCGCGTACGGCTTGAACACGCTGTTGGGCAGGCGGACGATCGTATGGAGACTGCACTCCTCCAGCAGATGCTCCTTCAGCCGCGTCTTCACGCCTTCGCCGAAGAGCGTGCCGTCCGGTAGCACCACTGCGGCGCGGCCGCCGGGCCGCAGCAAACGGATGATGAGCGCGAGGAACAGATCCGCCGTCTCCCGCGTCTGGAACTGTTTCGGGAAGTTCCCTTCGATCCCGTCCTCCTCCTTCCCACCGAACGGGGGATTGGTGAGGACGACGTCGACGCGATCGCTGGAGGTGTAGCTGATGTAAGGTCGCGCCAGCGTGTTGTCGTGCCGGACGAAGCTCGGATCGTAGATGCCGTGCAACAGCATGTTGGTGACGCAGAGCATGTGCGGGAGCTGCTTCTTCTCGACACCGCGCAGCCCCTGCTGCATCCGATCCTCTTCGTCCGCCGTTTTCACGTAGTGCTGCCGCATGTGGCGGATCGCGCACGTCAAAAATCCGCCGGTGCCGCAGGCGGGATCGAGCAGGATCTCGCCCGGATGCGGGTCGAGCCGTTCGGCCGTGAAGGCGGTCACGGCGCGCGGCGTGTAGTACTCGCCCGCGTTACCCGCACTCTGAAGGTCGTTGAGGATCTGCTCGTAGATCTCCCCGAAGTGCTGCCGCTCCGACAGCGTGTTGAAGTCGATGTCGTTGATCCTGTTGACGACCTGCCGCATCAACTGGCCCGACTTCATGTAGTTGTAGGTGTCCTCGAACACGTCGTGGACGACCCGGCGGCGTCCGCCGGCGCTTGCGAGCGGCAGTGTCTTGAGCGTTGGGAAAAGGTCGTCGTTCACGAAGGCGATCAGGGCATCGCCGGTGATGCCCTCGGGATTCGCCGCCCAGCTTCGCCACTGCAGCGCCTCCGGGATCGGAGACCGGTATTCCGGATCGAGGACAGCAAGCTCGAGATCCTGGTCGTCGATGATTTTCAGAAAGAACATCCAGCACAGTTGCGAGATGCGCTGCGCGTCGCCATCGACGCCGGTGTCCTGCCGCATGATGTCCTGGATGGATTTGACGGTGTTGCGAACTGACATCAGTGGCTACGCGACTCCTTCGTAGAGAGCGTCCTGCATCTCGTGGACGGCGCGCTCGAAGTCCTCGGGACTCCCGAACTGCCGAATCAACTGAAGCGGCGTGCCCATCGCATCGAACGGCTGCACCTTCAACAGCTTCGGATCGTCGAGCGCGATGACGCCCTCGTCTTCGTACTTCCGGAGCAGCGCCTCGAGCACCGCCCGCGCCTGCGGGCCATACTTCGTGAAGACGTCCCTCTTGCGCACGTTTCGGGCGCGCTCCTGCCTCGTCGTCGGCGGCTGGTCGAACGCCACGTAGCAGATCAGATCGAACGGGTCCATGTAGATGCCGGCCGGCACCTCGCCGGCGATCAGATCGAGCGGGACCTCGGCAGCCTCGAGCTCGTCGATCACCGCCTGTTTGCGTTCGGCGGCTCGCCACGTTTTCAAAAAGTCGTCAAGGCTCGCGTATCGACGCCGGAGCTCCTTCTTCGTGAAGTCCCGCAGGCTCTCGGTCACGAGTTTGCCGCGGCTGTCGAGGAACTCCACGCGTTCCGCCACGATGGAGACGGCGACGCCGTTGATGAAAATCTTTTTCGGAATCGTCGGGTCGGCGGGATCCCATGGAGACAGCGGAGGCTGGGGCGTTTCACTAGGATCCATCGGATCGGGATCGCCCGGCTCCAACGGCGGATCCGGAGGCGTCAACGGATCATCAGGGCCGGGCTCGTAGATCTGCACGGGGTCGCCGTCGAACTCCGGATCGGCGAAGTGGTTCGTCGCTTTCCGGAAATCGATCAGCGTGAAGTAGAACTTATGGCTGTCCTCGTGGATCCTCGTTCCACGTCCGACGATCTGCTTGAACTCGGTCATCGAGCCGACCTCGCGATCGAGGACGATGACCCGGCACGTCTGGACGTCGACGCCCGTCGAGAGCAGCCGCGACGTCGTCACGATGACCGGAAACCGTGATTCGGGATCGAGAAAGCCGTCGAGCTGCGCCAGGCCCTGTTCGTCATTGCCAGTAATCCGCATCACGTACTTCGGATACTGAGCGACGAGATCGCTGTTCTCGTTGACCAATGCCTGCCGCATCCGCGCCGCGTGCTCGGTATCGACGCAAAAGACGATGGTTTTCTGGAAACGATCTTCGCTCTGTCGAAGGAAGTCGGAAATCTTCTTCGCAACCAGGCTGGTCCGTTCGTCGATGACGAGCGAGCGATCGAAATCCTTCTGGTTGTAGATCCGATCTTCAACCTCGTTCCCCTCGGCATCCAGCTTGCCGGGTTCCGGGCGGTATCCTTCTATATCGCGGTCGATGTGGACCTTGACGACCTTATAGGGCGCGAGGAAGCCATCCTCGATGCCTTGCTTGAGCGAGTAGCTGTAGACCGGCTTGCCGAAGTAGTCGATGTTCGAGATGTACCTCGTTTCGCGCGGCGTTGCGGTCATCCCTATCTGCGTCGCCGTGGAGAAGTATTCCAGGATCTCGCGCCAGGCCGAGTCCTCGGCGGCGCTCCCGCGATGGCATTCATCGACGACGATGAGATCGAAGAAGTCCGGCGAAAGCTCGCGGAACAGCTTCTTGCGATCCTCCGGGCCCGTGATGGCCTGGTACAACGCCAGGTAGATCTCGTACGACGTGTCGATGCGACGCTTCTTGTCGATCGCGATCGGAAGGTCCACCTCGGTCCCATCCTCGCGCTCGATGACCTTCGAGCTGGTGCTCAACTTGGCCATTGCGGCGCCAAACGGACGGAAGTCGTTCACCATCGTCTGATTGACGAGGACGTTGCGATCCGCGAGGAAGAGGATGCGTTTCTTCCGCTTCGCTTTCCACAGGCGCCAGATGATCTGGAACGCCGTATAGGTCTTGCCCGTGCCGGTGGCCATGACCAGCAGCAACCGGTTCTGGCCGCGGGCGATTGCCTCCGTGGCGGCGTTGACCGCGCTTTCCTGGTAGTAGCGCGGTTGCTTGCCGCTGCCGTCCGTGTAGTAGTCCTGCAGGACGATCTCGTCCGCGTCGGGAGGAAGGCCCTTCCACTCGCGGTATCGAGACCACAGCGAGACCGGAGTCGGGAATTCGTCGAGCGAGAGCGTCTTCTCGAGTTCACCGCCGGTTCTGGTGCCGTCGTGAAAAATGAAGCCATCGCCGTTCGACGAAAAGACGAATGGGATGTTCAGCGTCTGGCCGTAGTCGAGGGCCTGCTGCAGTCCGTCGCCGACGCTGCAGTTGTTGTCTTTGGCCTCGATGACGGCCAGCGGCACGTTCGGCTTGTAATAGAGGATGTAGTCCGCGCGCTTGGCCTCGCCCCGTCGGACCATTCTGCCGCGAACGATGATCCGCCCTTTCGTGAAGCTGACCTCCTCGCGGAGCTGCGTCTGTTCGTCCCAGCCGGCGCGCCTGAGGGCCGGGGTGATGAACTTCGTGCAGATGTCGCGCTCGCTGAGCTGCTTCTTGTCCATGCCCTGGAGATTGAGGCGGTGGCGATAGTTTATAGCGGCTGCGGCGTTCTCCTCGAGTCAACCTGTTATAGTGGCGGTTTCGGGGTCCTGAATCATGCCCACCCGCACTGCCTACACACCGCTGACGGAAAACGACTTCACCTCCGCCTTTCCCGCATCGACCAAGGTCTACGTCGACGGCCCCTCAGGCGTGCGCGTACCGATGCGCGAGATCGCGCTCACCAACGGCGAGGCGCTGCGCGTGTACGACTCCAGCGGGCCGCACGGCGTCGATCCCAAACTGGGACTCCCGAAGCTGCGCGAAGCGTGGATCGCGCCGCGACGCGGCCGCCAGAACGTCACGCAGCTCCACTACGCGCGGAAGGGCGAGATCACGCCGGAGATGGAGTTCATCGCGATCCGCGAAGGCTTCGACCCTGAGTTCGTGCGGAGCGAAGTGGCGCGCGGACGCGCGATCATCCCCGCCAACATCAATCATCCCGAGCTGGAGCCGATGATCATCGGGCGTCACTTCGCCGTGAAGATCAACGCGAACATCGGCAACTCCGCCGTCACGTCCTCGATCGAAGAGGAGGTCGACAAGCTGCGATGGTCCACGCTCTGGGGCGCCGATACGGTGATGGATCTCTCGACCGGCAAGGACATCCATCAGACGCGCGAGTGGATCCTGCGCAATTCGGCCGTGCCGATCGGAACGGTCCCGATCTATCAGGCACTCGAAAAGGCGGGCGGCCGTCCCGAAGATCTGACGTGGGAGATCTATCGCGACACGCTCGTCGAGCAGGCCGAGCAGGGCGTCGACTACTTCACCGTTCACGCGGGCGTGCTGCTGCGCTACATCCCGATGACCGCGCGCCGCGTCACTGGCATCGTCTCGCGCGGCGGGTCCATCATTGCGAAATGGTGCCTCGCGCACCATCAGGAGAGCTTCCTCTATACCCACGTCCGTGAGATCTGCGAGATCATGCGGGCGTACGACGTCTCGTTCTCGCTTGGCGATGGCCTGCGGCCCGGGTCGATCGCGGATGCCAATGACGAACCGCAGTTCGCGGAACTGAAAACGCAGGGAGAGCTGACGCGGATCGCGTGGGAGTACGACGTCCAGACGATGAACGAGGGCCCCGGCCACGTCCCGATGCACCTCATTCGCGAAAACATGGAGAAGCAGCTCGAGTGGTGCGGCGAGGCGCCGTTCTACACGCTCGGCCCGCTCACGACCGACATCGCGCCCGGGTATGACCACATCACGTCAGCGATCGGCGCCGCGATGATCGGCTGGTATGGCACGGCGATGCTCTGCTACGTCACGCCGAAAGAACATCTCGGCCTCCCGGATCGCAACGACGTGAAGGCCGGCGTGATCGCGTACAAGATCGCCGCGCACGCCGCCGATCTCGCGAAGGGACATCCACGAGCGCAGGCGTGGGACGATGCGCTCTCGAAGGCCCGGTTCGAATTCCGCTGGCAGGATCAGTTCAACCTCGCGCTCGATCCGGTGACGGCGCGCGCGTATCACGACGAGACGCTGCCCGCCGACGGCGCAAAGGTCGCGCATTTCTGCTCGATGTGTGGCCCGAAATTCTGCAGCATGGAGCTGACGCAGCAGCTCCGCGCGGAGGCAGAGAAGGGCATGGCGGAGAAGTCCGCCGAGTTCCTCGAAAAGGGCGGCGTCATCTATGTGCAAGAGGTGAACTCGAATCCGCGATCGTGAACGTGCGTTGAGGAGGTCCGACCGTGAAAGGGATCTTCGCAGGAGCGCTCCTGCTGCTGCTCGTCCAGGCTCACCAGGCCACAGCACCCGCGGAGTTCACGCCCGGCACCGTTGCACTGCTCATCAGTCAGGACGAAGCCCACGCGAAACCCGCGGTCGAGCAGGCTCTTCGTCATTCCGACCCGTCGGTCCGGATCATGGCCGCGCGCGTCGCGGCCAATGCACCTGTGGCAGGCGCACTTCCGGCACTCGTCGCGGCGCTCGGCGGCGAATCGAATCATGCCGTCGCGGCCGAATACGTCTACGACATCCTGCTCATGGCGGGCGCCGCTGCGGAGACGTCGGTCGAGCCGCACCTGCGGCGCAACAGTCCTGAGGCGGCCCTTGCTTACGCGGAGTGGCTGGCCAGAATGCGGCCCGAGGGGCTGGTCAGCAAGCTCGGCGACCTGTTCTCACTCGCGCCAGATGCGCCGTACGAGTTCACGCGCATCGTCCGCATGTCCGGCGAGCTTCATCCCGATCAACGGGACGCCCTGTACACCGCATGGATGAAGATCGCTCCCATGAATGCCTGGCGGTCCCTGTTGTTCCAGTCATTCGCCGCCCCTGGAGCGTTGGCCAGCGGCGCTCCCTTCTTGGTGAGCGCGCTCAAATCGGACCGCGGCGACATCCGAACGGAGACGGTGTGGTTCCTCGTCGGACGTACGGCGCTTCCCGATGCCGTGGTCGACGCTGCCCTTCCTGCTTCGGCGGAAGCGCCCGTCAATTGGGAGTCATTCGGGCGCGAGGTGATCGCGCGAAGCCAGAAACATGCGCAGACGCCTGATCGATCAGACTTCCTGCGATCAGCCCTCACCAGCGGCGCCTACGCTCCCCCGGACGTGCGATTCAATCGCAGCCTGACTCCTTCGGAGCACGCGGTGGTCACGTCCGCGCCGCCATCGGCGCCGACGCCGGTCGATCCATGGTTCCCCGCCCCCGCGGTGACGACATCGTCGATCGCGCCCGGCGTCGTTGGCAGTCTTCTGCGGGCATCGAATTGCGACGAGAACACCGACAGCTTCGGTGCCGCGGGGATGACGTTCGGGATCGACGGGCGACCGAAGAAGATCACCCTGGGCAGCGAAGGACTCTCGGCGGGATGTCAGGCGGCGCTGACGACGCTCGCGCGGCTGACGATCGAGGATCCTGACCACGCGGCGACCGAGGGCGTGCAGATGCTCGTGCTCCCGTTCAATAAGGACGCGGTCGCATGCGTCGACGCTCCGGCGGCACAAAGCCGTGGCGCTCTGCCCGTCAGGGTGGACCGGCACCGCGTGCAGCCGCCCGAGAAAATCCGCGACGCCAAGACCTTCTTTCCGCCCGAAGCGCAGAAACAGGGTATCCAGGGGGCCGTGATCGTCGAAACCGTGATCGGCCCGAGTGGGTGCGTGCAGCACGGGCGCATTCTTCGGGGGCTGTCGCCGCTGCTGGACGCCGCGGCTCTCAACACCGCGATGCGTATGCAATTCAAGCCGCCGATGGTCGACGGCAAACCGGCCGCGGTCGTCATGACGATGACCATCAACTTCGGGTTGACGAAGTGATTCGCTCGCGGCGCTGATTGAGGGCGATCAGGCCGTTTGCTGCGGCCGCACCAGCGCCTTCGGTATCTTCATCGCTTCGGCGTCGGCGAGCGCGTCGTTCAACTGATGTAACCCGTAGGTTCGGCCGCCGATCGCGTGCCACGGGATGCGATCCGCGTGCTGCTCCAACAGAGACAGCGCGCGCAGCAGGTGGCGCGCTTCACTTCCCCAGCACCCTCTGATCTCCAGGTGCTTGCGGTTGATGTCGCGATGGCCGTTGACGCGGCTGTCGCCGACGTCCGTGTAGTGGCCCGCGATGACGTAGCGGCCGCCGTCGCGAAGGAGCCTGAACCCTTCCTCGAGCGCGCGCGCGGAGCCGGCCGCCTCGATGGCGATGTCGACGCCCTCGCCATGCGTGCCCGCCCGGATGCGCTCCTCGCGCCCTTCCATCGTCGTGTCCGACAGATCGAACACATCGTCTGCTCCCATCCGCCGCGCGAGCGCGAGTCGATCGGCGGGCGCGCCGATCGCGAAGACGCGCGAGGCGCCCGCGATGCGGGCAAGCGCGATCGCGCTCAATCCGACGGCGCCCGTGCCTTGCACGAGAACGGTCTGTCCCGGTTCGATCCCCGCGCGATCGAG
>JAICSD010000366.1 GCA_025937075.1 Vicinamibacteria bacterium
CCCTTCGCGACGTCCGCCGCGTGCGCCGCGATCTTGTACGCGATCACGCCCGCCTTCACATCGTCTCGATCGGGAAGCCCGAGGTGCTCCTTGGGCGTGACGTAGCAGAGCATCGCCGTTCCGTACCAGCCGATCATCGCGGCGCCGATCGCCGACGTGATGTGGTCGTAGCCGGGAGCGATATCGGTCGTCAGCGGCCCGAGCGTGTAGAACGGCGCCTCGCTGCACCACTCGATCTGCTTCTCCATGTTCTCGCGAATGAGGTGCATGGGCACGTGTCCCGGCCCCTCGTTCATCACCTGAACGTCGTACTCCCACGCAATCCGCGTCAGCTCACCCTGCGTCTTCAGCTCCGCGAACTGCGCCTCGTCGTTCGCGTCCGCAATCGATCCCGGACGCAGTCCGTCGCCGAGCGAGAACGAGACGTCGTACGCCTGCATGATTTCGCAGATCTCACGGAAGTGCGTGTAGAGGAAGCTCTCCTGATGGTGAGCGAGGCACCACTTCGCGATGATCGAGCCGCCGCGTGAAACGATCCCGGTGACGCGTCGAACGGTCGTGGGGATGTAGCGCAGCAGCACGCCGGCGTGGACGGTGAAGTAGTCGACGCCCTGTTCCGCCTGTTCGATGAGCGTGTCGCGGTAGATCTCCCACGTCAGTTCCTCGGGACGGCCGCCGACCTTCTCCAGCGCCTGATAGATCGGCACCGTGCCGATCGGGACGGCGGAGTTCCTGATGATCCACTCGCGCGTCTCGTGGATGTCGCGGCCCGTCGAGAGATCCATGACGGTGTCCGCACCCCACAGCGTCGCCCACCGCAGCTTCTCGACCTCTTCCTCTATCGACGAGGTGACGACGGAGTTGCCGATGTTCGCGTTGATCTTCACGGCGAAATGCCGGCCGATGATCATGGGCTCCAGCTCGGGGTGATTGATGTTCGCCGGAACGATCGCGCGTCCGCGAGCGACTTCCGACCGAACGAACTCGGGGTCGAACCCTTCACGGATGGCGATGAACTCCATCTCGGGCGTGACGATCCCTTTACGCGCGTAATGGAGCTGCGTCACGGGGCCGGTGCCGCGAAGACGCGTCCGCATGCGAGCGGCCAGCGCCGGAGGCATGGGGCGGGCGGAGGTGCTCGACGAGGACAGCACGCGCGGTTCTTCGACGATCCCGCCGCGGTCGTGAATCCAGCTCCGCCGGAGTTGCGGCAGGCCTTGGGTCACATCATGCCCCTGCGGACCGCTGCTGTCGTACACGCGCAGCGGCGGCTCGCCGCCGGCCAGCGCAATCTCACGCATGGGCACGCGAATGGCGTGCGCGCCGTCCACGTACACCTTGCGGGAATTCGGAAAGGCGGTTGAGAAATCCGCGGCCGTGAGCGGCGCCAGCGGCTGTCGAGCACCCATAATCGCCGAGTGTACTACGATGCGACATCCGGCTCGCGTTCTGCCTGGGAAGGTCGCCGTAGTCCGGCATGTACGTGCGCAGCCCGTGCTGCACCGTGTTCTTCGAATATCCGGCGACGAGCTGATTGTTGTACTGCGCCGAGAAAAAATCGAACGGATCCTTGGGATCGCGATCGATCAATTGCAGGTCCGCATCCGTCATCGTGAGCTTTCCGAACCGGATGGTGCCGCCGCGGAACCAGATGTAGTTGCCGCGGCCGTTGCGCGGACGCGATGCGAGTCCTCGACCGAAGACCTGGACGAGACGATTGCCGCGGATGAAGGCCGAGCTCAGGCGGCCAGCCGTTTCCGGAGGCGGCAGCATCTTCGCCGGGTTGACGATCATGTCGTTGTCGCGCAGCACCACGCCGCGATCCGGACGCGCCCGGATGATATCGTCGAGCTCGACGCCGAACAGCGCCAGCAGCTTCGTCGACGGAATGCCGGCGGCCTTCACCTTCTCGGGATGAATCTTCAGTTGGCCGTCGGGCGTGGCGCTCACCGATGCGCGCACCGTGAAGGGCACGCTGACGCCCTTGTGGAGCGTGCCGCGCTGGACGAGCAGGTTGTCCTCGAAGCTCACGCGCAGGTTCGACAGCGACGTTCCCTTGTAGTCGAACGCACGGTTCACGAGCGCCGTGAGGCTTGCGGCGTCGATCGCAATCTCGGCATCGTCAATCTCGATCCGGTACGACTTCTGATAATCGAAGACGATCGGCTGCCCGGGATATTGAGTACGCAGGCGCCCGTGGAGCCACGCGACGTCGAGCGCGGCCGTGTCGGAGACATGCAGGCGGACGTTCTGCATATCGAAGCCCACCGGGAGATTGGCCTCTCCATCTGCGATCTTCACGGCCTCGGCCTGTGCCGCGGAGACATTCGGGCTTGCCTGAGTGACACGCGTCGGGCGCTCTCCCGTGTCGAAGATGAACGCGGGCAAAGCAAGTGCGACCATCGTTGCGGAAATGCGCATGCCGTCTCTTCCGCAACGTGGATGCCACCATCTCATACGGTTTCGCTGTTGATTCCACGGATGACGTTACGCGGCACGAAACGCGGTTACGTCGGCGGAAATTGGCCGATTCGGGGATCGCGCTCGTCAGGCGAGCTTTCGCAGGATCAGGCACTTCAGATAGTACGTCTCGGGCACGTTCAGCAGGATGGGATGATCGCGGCCCTGCGCCCGTTTCTCGACGAGCGCGACGTCCGCGCGCGCGTCCATTGCGGCGTTGGACACGACGTCCACGAACGCCTGTTCGCTGATGTTGTACGAGCAGCTGCACGTGATGAGGAACCCACCAGGCAGCAGCAGCTTCAGGGCGCGGAGGTTGATCTCCTTGTAGCCGGCCAGCGCCTTCCGGACCGCTGCCTTGTTCTTCGCGAACGCCGGCGGGTCGAGAACGATCGTGTTGAAACGCTCGCCCGTGCGTTCCAGTTCGCGCAGCTCGTCGAACACGTTCATGGCGCGCGCTTCCACGTTGACAAGGCCGTTCCGCGCGGCGTTGGCGCGGATGCGGGCAATCGCGTCTTCCGAGATGTCGACGGCCAGCACGCGCTCGCAGCGCCGTGCGAGCGCGAGCGCGAAGCCGCCGTTGTAGCTGAACGCGTCGAGCAGACGACCGCGCGCGTACCGCTGTGCCGCCTCGCGGTTCTCGCGCTGATCGAGAAAGAGTCCCGTCTTCTGCCCGCGCCACGGATCGACGGCGTACCCAACGGCACCTTCGCGCACGTCGATCGTTTCCGGCACCGTTCCGTAGAGCACGTCGACGCGCTGATTCAGACCTTCGAGCATCCGGACTCGCGGATCGTTTCTGGCGAGAATGCCCGACGGACGGAGGAGCTCGACGAGCGCGTCGACGATTGCGCCGACATGGCGGTCGATGCCTTGCGAAAGCGCCTGGACGACCAGGTAGTCGGCGTACCGATCGACGATGAGCGAAGGCAGGCGATCGGCTTCGCCGTGCACGAGGCGGAACGCCGTCGCGTCGATCCGCAGCGACTCGCGGTACCTGATTGCGTCGGAGAGCCGCTCCCTCCACAGCGCGTGATCCGGAGGCTCCGCGTCTCGCGTGAGCATCCGCACCGCGATTTCCGATCGGTCGCTGTACAGCGCGAAGCCGAGCGTCCGCCCGCGCGACTCGACGCGAGCGATCTCGCCTCCTGTCGCGTCCGAGCCCGCGAGGTCGCTGCGATAGACCCAGGGATGTCCCGCGCGGATGCGCGCTTCGCCCCTGGAAGTGATGCTGACGGTGCGCATGCGCGCTCCTGATCGCCGACTGCCGCTTGCAGATTGCCGATTGAATTGACAATTTGCGGTTGATTGATGGCTGACTGGATTGCAGATTGATGACTAGATTGACGATTGAGGATTGGGGATTGATTGCCCCAATCCAATCCTCAATCGCCAATCCTCCATCCAACCGGCAATCCGGAATCCAAGTCCTCAATCGCAAATCCCCAGTCGCCGATGCAACGGCAATCTGCAGTCGGTAGTGGGCTAAGGCCGTGTTGCTGACCTGACCGGACACGTCAGTTCGCGAAGGACAGAAGTTTAAGCCGCCAGCAAATCCCGAAGGCTCCACACTCGGTCAGTGATTCCGGCCTGCATGGCGGGCGTGACACGCAAGGTCTGATGCACGCGGCAGAAGTTGTACCACGCCACGAACACCGCGACGGCCGCTTGCAGATTCCCGAGTTTTTTGCTGAAACCGTTCGTCAGCCGCGTGAACCGGCGAAGGTGCATCCGGACCGTGAGATTTGCCCGCTCGATGTGGGACGTGCTAATGCGTTCCATCTTCGGGTTTCCAGTGACGGGAGTTGGGATCGCAGCCGTGACGTGCGATGAGGGACGGAACCAGTCCGGGCCATCGGTGCGCGGCGCGGCGTACTGCTTCACGAGCTGCGCAAAATCGACGTTGGCGCCGAAATGCTCTTCAACCGCGTCAATGTAGGCGTCGAGTCCATCCGTTGTGAGCTGGCAACGGTGCGTTTCCGCGATGCGCTGACTCAGATCGCCGATGAATTCGTACGCGTTGATCGCATCGCGCTTGCCGACTCGCCACGTCATGATCAGCTTCGCGTCGGAGTCGAGGGCGAGCCAGACGTATTGATCGCCGTACTCAGCCGGATCGGACGGGCGCAGCCGCTTTTGTTTCTTCTGCACGAACGTCCATGCTTCGTCGGCCTGGACGTAGCGCGGCTTCAGGTTCCGCAGTTTGACGTCCAGCAAGACCGCGCAGCGAATCCCGACCGTAACCAGCAGCGCGCAGATAGTCGTTTTGTGGATGCCGGTGACGCGAGACGCGGCCCGGATGCTCATGCCTTCGAGCAGGAGCGTGAAGAGCTGTTCCGCGCGGTC
>JAICSD010000543.1 GCA_025937075.1 Vicinamibacteria bacterium
CGAACCGTGGACCCGGAACCGCTGGAACCTGTGGAACCCCTGGAACCCCGGAACCGACAGAAGTCACACGATCATGAACGTCTCCGTTTTCGGATTGGGTTACGTCGGCAGCGTCTCCGCCGCATCGTTCGCGGAGGACGGCCACACCGTGGTGGGTGTCGACGTGAACCCGGACAAGGTTGCAACCCTGAATGCGGGCCGCAGTCCGATCGTCGAGAACGGGCTGGACGCGTTGATCGAGTCGAACATCGCGAACGGGCGTCTGCGCGCGACGACGAGCACAGCAGATGCCGTCGCGGCAACCGATCTCTCGCTCATCTGCGTCGGCACGCCGAGCCGGAAGAACGGGAGCCTCGATCTGGCGTACCTCGAACGCGTGGCCGAGCAGATTGGCGAAGCGCTCCGGACGAAGGACGCCTACCACGTCGTTGTCGTACGCAGCACCGTTCTGCCAGGAACGACGCACGATGTCGTGATTCCGGCGCTCGAGCGGACGTCGGGCAAGAAGTACGGGACCGGCTTCGGCGTCACCGTGAACCCCGAGTTCCTCCGCGAGGGAACCGCCATCCACGACTTCCGCCATCCTCCACTGACGCTCGTGGGCCACAACTACCGCTCCGACGCTGAACCAGCACAGGCCTTGTATGCGAACGTCGAGGCGCCGCTCGTGGCCACGACGATCCGCACGGCGGAGATGATCAAGTACGCGAGCAACACGTGGCACGCGCTGAAGGTGACCTTCGCGAACGAGATCGGGAATCTGTGCAAGCGGTTGCAGATCGACAGCCACGAGGTGATGGACATCTTCTGCCGCGACGAGAAGCTGAACCTCTCGGCGTATTACATGAAACCCGGCTTCGCGTTCGGCGGATCCTGTCTCCCGAAGGACGTCCGCGCGCTGCAGTACCGCGCGAAGGAAGTCGATCTCCAGATGCCGGTGATTCAATCGATCCTCCCCAGCAATCAGCTGCAGGTCCAGCACGCACTCGACGAGATCCTCGAGACCGGCAGGAAACGGATCGGGCTGCTCGGCTTCAGCTTCAAGGCAGGCACGGACGATCTCCGCGAAAGCCCTATCGTCATCCTGGCGGAGGCACTCCTCGGGAAGGGCTGTCAGTTGTGCATCTACGACCGCAACGTCTCGATCGCGCGGCTCGTGGGGGCGAACAAGACCTACATCAACACGCAGATCCCGCACCTGTCGTCGCTGCTGTGCGAATCAATCGATGACGTGCTGGAGAAGAGCGACGTGATCGTGGTGGGAAATGCCGCCTCCGAGTTCTCGGACGCGCTCGCGCGCACGCGGCCGGATCAGATCATTCTCGATCTCGTCCGCGTGACGACGCCGCGCGATCGGATTCCCGGGGAATATCGAGGAATCTGCTGGTAACCTGCCAGATATACGGGAGCGATGCCGCCAGCTGGTGGTCGTCGGCGAGCATGTGAAGCTCGGCGTTCGGCCGGTGCCCCGACCAGACCTCCACCGTCCGCGGGTCCACTGCCGTATCCCGCCGTCCCTGAAACACCAGAATGGGCATTTGTACGTTCGCGCGCATCGCGTCGTACTGACGCGCGTCATCGTACAGCGCGTAGTGCACGGGCATCATGCGGCCGTAGCCATAGTGAAAGACCATCAGCCGATCCATGCGCTTCCAATCGTCCAGTCGCACGCCGCCCAGGTCCTGCAGGCGGTTGAAGTCCAGGGCCGGCGCCAGCAGGACGAGGCGATCGATGGCCTCGGGCCATGCCGCCGCGGCGTTGACGGCGACGAACCCGCCAAGGCTCGAGCCAATGAGGGTTGTCGTCGGTCGTGGCGCGGGCCGTTCAGGCCCGCGATCG
>JAICSD010000246.1 GCA_025937075.1 Vicinamibacteria bacterium
CGCGCCGGCGCCGATCCCGCGGCCGTCGAGACCTCGTGGGGTCAGTTGTTCCTCGAGAAATACAACCGGCCGGAAGCGCAGAAGTCGTTTCAGGCGGCGCTCGAGAGCGATGCGGCCTGGGCTCCGGCGCACGCGGGCCTCGCGCGCGTGTTGCAGGACGACGATCCGCCGGCCGCTGCCGAATCGGCGAAGCGCGCGATCGAGATCGACCCGCAGCTCGCGGATCCGCACCTCCTGCTCGCAGCGCTGCACCTCGATGAGGATCGGCGTGACGACGCCCGCGCGGAGCTGGACCAGGTGCTCGCGACGAACGCATCCAACCTCCAGGCGCACGCCATGCTCGCGGGGATGGCGTACGTCCAGGACGACCGGGCGACCTTCGAGAAGGAGGTCGCGGCGACGCTCGCGATCAATCCCGCATATGGCGAGGTCTATCGCATCGCAGCCGAGCAGGCCGCGAGCCACTATCGCTTCGAAGAAGCGGCGGCGCTCGCCGAGAAGGCGCTCGCGCTGGATCCGTCCGATACGCGGGCGTCCGGCGACCTGGGCATGCACCTGATGCGCACCGGGGACGAGACGGGCGCGCGCCGCGCGCTCGACCGCGCCTTCAAGGCGGATCCGTACGACGTCGTCACGTACAACCTGCTGTCGCTGCTCGACACGCTCGATCAGTTCGTGACCGTACGCGACGGCGACTTCGTCTTCCGCATGCACCGCGACGAGGCGCCGGTGCTGCGCGAGTATGCGATTCCCCTCGCCAAGGACGCCGTCCGTACGCTGTCGGCGCGCTACGGGTTCACGCCCACCGGTCCGCTGCTGATTGAGATTTTCCCGGATCATGACGATTTCGCCGTGCGCAATCTGGGCCTGCCCGGCATGATCGGCGCGCTGGGCGCCTGCTTCGGCAAGGTCGTCACGCTGGATTCGCCCAGGGCCCGGCATCCGGGCGCGTTCAGCTGGCAAGCCACGCTCTGGCACGAGCTCGCGCACGTCTTCACGCTGCAGCTCTCGAAGCAGCGCATCCCGCGCTGGCTCACCGAAGGGATTTCGGTGTACGAGGAAGCGCGGCAGCGCCCCGAGTGGGGACGCGACATGGAGGTGACGTTCGCCCAGGCGATGAACAAGGACAAGGTGCTGAAGCTGAAGGATCTGAACGCCGGCTTCACGCGCCCCGACACCATCGGCCTGGCGTACTACGAGGCGTCGCTCCTCGTCGATCACATCGTGAAGACGTACGGCGAGCCGGCGCTGCGCGCGCTGGTCGCGTCCTACGCGCAGGGTATCGAGACCGACGCCGCATTGAAGCAGACGCTGAAGATCTCGATGGATGATTTGCAGGCGACGTTCGACAAGGCGCTCGAGCAGCAGTTCGGCGCGATGCGCGCAGCGCTGAAAGATGCCGACAAGCCTGTCGAAGGGCGTGACGTCAATGCCATGAAGGCGGCCGCTGCGGCGCAGCCCGGAAGCTTCATCGCGCAGCTCGCGCTCGGCGAGGCGCTCGCCACGGCAGGCGACGCTGCCGCGTACGCACCGCTCGAACGCGCCGCGGCGCTGGTCCCGGCCGCCACGGGTTCGGAGAGTCCTCACGCGCTGATGGGCGCGCTCGCCGAGAAGCTGAACGACCGCGCCCGCGCGATCGCGGAATACGAAGCGCTCATCACGGTCGATCACACGAATATCGACGCGGCCCGCAAGCTGGCTGAACTGGCGCGGGCCGCAAATGACGAAGGCCGCCTGACGCTCGCCCTCGAACGCATCGTCGCGCTCGATCCCTTCGATTCCGCCGCGCACACGAGCTGGGGACGGCTCGCGCTTCAGAAGAAGGATGCGGACCTCGCGACCCGCGAATTCCGCGCCGCGCTCCTCTCCGGCGCGGCCGACAAGGCCGCCGCGCATTGCGATCTCGGCGAGAGCTATCTGCTCGCCAACCGTCCGGCCGATGCCAAGAAGGAAGCGCTCGCCGCCCTGGAGATCGCCCCCAGCTTCGAGCGCGCCCAGGAGCTGCTGCTCAACGCCATCGAGAGGAAATCATGAGCGGCGCGCTGGCGCGCCTCCTGCCGCTCGGCGGTGCTGCGGTGATGACGTGCGCCGCAGCCTGGCTGTACTCCGCGCGCGCCCAGGCGCAGCCCCCGCCCACGCCGGCAGCGCCGGACGTTCGCTTCGCGGGTCTGCAATGGACGTTCGCGCGCGTGCGCTACACCGCGTGGACGATTCCGCCGCGCGCCGGGTTCAGCATGTACGACGAACCGTGGTACATCGACGCGCCCGCAGCCGAGTGGAACCTCTCGCGCCGCGTCCGGACCGCGACGTCCATCCAGGTCAACGACCCCGTCGTCATCACGCTGGAGGATCCGGCGCTCTGGAACTACCCGTGGATCTACATCGTGGAAGGGGGCAACCTGCGCCTGAAGGACGCCGAGGTTCCCATCCTGCGTGAGTTCCTGCTGCGTGGCGGCACGTTGACGTTCGACGACTTCCATGGCCCCATCGAGTGGGCGAACGTCGAGCGCGAGCTGAAACGCGTGTTCCCCGACCGGAAGATCATCGATCTGCCGCGCGATCATCCGATCTTCAGCTGCTTCTACAAGCTGGACGGCTTTCCGCAAACGCCCGGGCTCGGTTCCTTTCTTCAGGGCCGGACGTGGGAAAAGGGAGGCTACGTCGCGACGCTTCGCGCCATCGAAGACGACGCGGGACGGGCGATGGTGCTGATCAACTGGAACACCGACATGGGTGACGGCTGGGAATGGTCGAACGCGGCGGAGTATCCGGGCTACGTCAAGTACACGGCTCAGGCGTACCGGATGGAGATCAACGAAGTCATCTATTCCCTCACACACTGATGGACACCACGTCGCAGGCCACGCAGCCCGCACTCGCCGAGCGCGTCGCGGCCGGGCGCGAACGCATCCTCTCGGAAATCCGCAAGGTGATCGTCGGCCAGGAAGCGGTCGTCGAGCAGGTGCTGATCGCGCTCTTCACCGGCGGCCATTGCCTGATCACCGGCGTCCCGGGCCTCGCGAAGACGCTGCTGATCAAGACGCTCGCGGAGATCCTGGACCTGTCGTTCAAGCGGATCCAGTTCACCCCCGACCTGATGCCGGCGGACATCACCGGGACCGAAGTGCTCGACGAGGCGGGAGGCCATCGATCGCTGCGCTTCGTGAAGGGGCCTATCTTCGCGCAGATTCTGCTGGCCGACGAGATCAACCGGACGCCGCCGAAGACGCAGGCGGCGCTGCTCGAGGCGATGCAGGAATATCACGTCACGGCTTCGGGGCACACGTATCCGCTCGAGCGCCCGTTCTTCGTGCTCGCGACGCAGAACCCGATCGAGCTGGAAGGCACGTATCCGCTGCCCGAAGCCCAGCTCGATCGCTTCATGTTCAACGTCGTCGTCTCGTATCTGCCGGAGGACGACGAGGTGAGGGTCGTGACGCGGACGACCGGCGCTGACGAACCGACGGTCACGCGCGTGCTGAGCGGCGCCGAGATCCTCGAGTTCCAACACCTGGTGAGGCAGGTGGTCGTCGCGGAGGAGATCGCACGGTACGCCGTACGGATCGTCGACTCCTCGCGTCCCGGGCGGCGGCAGGATCTGCAGTTCGTGAAGGACTGGGTGAAGTGGGGCGCGGGGCTTCGCGCGTCGCAGTCGCTGATTCTCTCGGCAAAGGCGCGCGCGCTCATGCAGGGGCGGTATCACGTCTCGGTCCAGGACGTGCGGGCGCTCGCGCATCCCATCCTGCGCCATCGCATCATTCCCAATTTCTACGCCGAGTCGGAGCGCATCACGTCCGACGTCCTCGTCGATCGGCTGCTCGAGGCCGTGCCTCCGCCCCGCAGCGGTATGTAGCGATGCCTGGCACCGCGCAGAACCGCGACCTCCGCTTTCTCGATCCTGCCGTCATCGCACGGCTCGGGTCGATGGAGCTGAAGGCGCGGACCGTGGTGGAAGGGTTCCTCTCGGGCCTGCATCGCAGTCCGTACAAAGGCTTCAGCGTGGAATTCGCGGAGTACCGCGAGTACTTGCCCGGCGACGATCTCTCGACACTGGACTGGAAGGTCTACGCGCGATCCGATCGGCATTACGTCAAGAAGTTCGAAGAGGAAACCAACCTCGAGTGCCACGTGCTCCTCGACATCAGCGCGTCGATGGGGTACCAGGGCGGCGGCGCGATGACGAAGCTCGAATACGGCAGCGTGCTCGCCGCATCGCTGGCGTATCTGATGAACCGTCAGCGCGACGCGACCGGCGTCATTTCCTTCGACGATCGGATCGTGTCGAGGCTGCCGGCGCGCGCCCGCCCGGGACACCTGCACGCGATCCTCATCATGCTGGATAAACTGACGGCGGGCAGACGCTCCGACGTCAGCCGACCGTTGCATCAGCTCGCCGAAGCGCTGGTGAAGCGGAGCCTCGTGGTGTTGATTTCGGATCTGCTGGACGATCCCGCATCCGTCGTGCGCGGGCTGAAGCACTTGAGGTTCCACGGGACCGATGTCATCGTGTTCCAGCTCCTGGATCCGTACGAGCTGCAGTTCCCGTTCAAGGCCGCGGCGCGGTTCATCGACCTCGAGGATGCGGAGACGGTCACCGCGGATCCGGCGCGGATTCGCGCTGAATACCTGCGGGCGCTCGAGGCGATGCGAGCCACATACGAGCGCGAGCTGCGCGGCGCGGGCATCGATTTCATCACGCTCGATACGTCGAAGCCGCTCGACTTCGCGCTGCTCGCGTATCTGGACGCGCGGAGCCGGAGGAAGTAGCTCCTCATGGCCTTCCTGACGCCGCTCTATCTGCTCGGCGGCCTCTTCATCGCGATCCCGATCGTGCTGCACTGGCTGCGGCGCGATGTCGCGCCATCCGTGCCGTTCACGGCCGTCCGGCTGTTGCGCGGCAGCCCGATCAGCCGATCGCGGCGCCGCCGGCTGCGCGATCTGCTCCTGCTCGCGGCGCGTGTCCTCGCGCTGCTCCTGCTCGCTGCATCGTTTGCGCGCCCATATGTTGCCGGGGCGCGCGCCGCCGCGGGCGCCACGATCGTGGCGGTCGACCGTTCGTTCAGCATGAGCGCGCCGGGCGAGATGGCGCGCGCTCGCGCGCTCGCGCGTGCTGCGATCCAGGAGGCGCAAGCCGATCGAATTGCTGTGGTGGGCTTCGACGAGAAGGCCGACGTGCTTGCGCCCTTCGGCACACCCGCTGATGCGAGGCTGGCCGTCGATCGGATCGAGGCGGGGTTCAACGGGACGCGCTACGCGGCAGCGTTCGGCAAGGCGGCGGAACTCGCAGCCGGTGCGGGCGCCGCGCGCGTTCGCCTCGTGCTCGTGTCCGACCTGCAGCGCAGCGGCATCGAAGGAGGTGCGGCCGCGCTGCCGTCGCACATCGAGCTCTCGGTACGCGATGCAGGAGCGCCGCCGAAGAACCTCGCCGTCGTCGAGGTGCGGTTCGATGCGCTTCCGCCTGAAGGCGGAAGCCACGAGACCGGAAGCGACAAAGGCGGAAGCCACGGGGAGGCGGAAGTCGCGGCGATCGTGCGGAATTTCGGCGGCGAGCTGGCGACGGCGGAGGTCCAGTTGGAGTCCGCCGGCCACGTTCGAGCGGCGCGCCGCGTTTCGATCGAGGCGGACGGGTCGGCGACGATCGATTTCGGCGTGCAGCCCGCTTCCGCTCCGATCAGCGTCCGCGTCGCCGACGCGGAGGGATACGCCGCAGACAACGTTCGCTACGCGGTCCCGCCCGCGCGCACGCTGCCCCGCGTGCTCGTCGTCGGGGGCGCGGCCGTATCCGAGCAGGGATTCTACGTAGCCCGCGCCCTCCAGGCGTCGGGCGAGAACGGTCCCGACTTCGACGTCCGCACCATCAGCACGCAGGCGCTCAACGCGCTCGACGCGCGCGAGATCGGTGGGCAGGCCGTCATCGTGCTGCTGTCCACCCACGGGCTCGACCGGCGCGCGCACGCGCTTCTCGCGCCATTCGTGCCTGCCGGCGGGGCCTTGTTCATCGCGGCCGGCCCGGACGTCGACGCGAACGTCTTATCGACTGTGCTGGACTGGTCGCCGCCGCTCCAGGCGCAGGACCGGAACGCGGCCGGGGCGCTCGCCGCCACCGACCTCCGCCATCCAATCTTCCGTCCCTTCGACGCCGTCGCGGCGAACTTCGGGCAGGTGTCGTTCGATCGGATCTGGCAGATCGATCCGGGGAAGGATTGGCAGACCATCGCGCGCTTCACGGATGGCGCTCCCGCACTGCTCGAACGCTCGAGCGGCCGGGGCAAGGTCCTCCTGTTCGCCTCTGATGTGGGCCACCGGTGGAACGACTTTCCGCTGCACGCGGTTTTCGTCCCCTTCGTCCAGGAGTCGGTGCGCTACCTCGGTGCGCGGCCGCCGAGTGCCTCGTCTATCCTTGTGGACGAGGTTCCCCCGGGCGCTGCCCCTCAGCCGGGCGTCGTATCGTTACAGGGACGCTCTGTCGCGGTGAACGTCGACGCGCGCGAGAGCACGCTCGACCGTCTGACGCCAGCCGAGTTCGCGCGGATGATTGCACGGAGCGGAGGCGAGACGCGACGTCTTTCCGCTGCCGCCGCGCAACAGACCGAAGCCGCGCAGCATTACTGGCAGTACGGGCTGCTGCTCATGCTCGGCGCGCTGATTGCTGAGAGCTTCGCCGGATCGCGCTAACGGACCATGACGCCCGCATTCGAACTCCGCCGGCGGCTCCACGTCATCAGACGACGGTGGTTTGCTGCGGTTGCGCTTCGGAACAGCGCCCGCGTGTTCGTGGCCGCGGCTGCTCTCGTTGCGGTGGCGGCACTAGCGGACTGGTGGACGTCGCC
>JAICSD010000561.1 GCA_025937075.1 Vicinamibacteria bacterium
CTGGACGGATGAAGCGGAACCGGCACCGCCGCAGACGCGGTGTCGAGAAGATCCCCGGCTGCGTGGCGCATGAGGACGGCCAGCGGCTGTGCAAGGGATCGGCGGCCGTCGTACTTCAGCGCGTGGACGATCGCGCGCAGCGACCCGTCGTACGCGCCAATCGCACCGGCAATGGTGATGAGCGGCGGCGTTCGCCGACAGCGCGCGCACCGGGATTCCTCGATGCTCCGCTGGCGCCATGAGGGCAATGCGTCGCCGCACGTCCGGCAGATCGGCGGCGTGATGGGAACGATCGACGCCCAGCAGGCAGCGCATACTGCGCCAGACGTCGGGTGCTCGAGCGGTTCGCGGCAGGCGGCGCACACGGGCGCGAGCAGAACGGCGAGGACGCCGTCGGCGACGGAGCGCAGCAATCTCGCGAGGGCGTCAGCCTGCTGCGTCCGCAGCAGGTTCGTCCGAAATGGAAATCCGTTCGGCGTCACCCCACAGGCGCTCCAGCGAATAGAACGCGCGCGTCTGCGGCGTGAACACGTGGACGATGAACGTGAAGAAGTCCATCAGGATCCATTCGGCGCGGTCGTACCCCTCCACGTGCGACGGCCGGACCCTGGCCGCGCGCAGCGTCTCTTCGATCGCATCGGAAATGGCCTGCACCTGCCGCGTGTTCTGGCCGGAGCAGATGAGAAAGAAGTCGGTGAAGGCCGGCGTATGCCGCAGGTCCAGGACGACGACGTCGCTGGCCTTCTTGTCGAGGGCCGCCTTGACAGCTCTCCCGATGTCCCCCGTCAATCGATGTCGTGCGGGCCGGTTCCTGCCTCGCCGCGTTTCAGTCTTCGCCATGCAACTGATCTGCCGTAATCGGGTTTGGCGGCCCTGAAAGGGCCGCCCTGCGTTGTCGTAGCGCGGGCCTTTCAGCCGCGTGCGCGAATCATGTGTAGAGCCGATGCTGATGAATATGTGTTTCGACGAGCGGCGGCACGAGCCCGCCGATCGATTCACCTCGCAGCAGCCGTTCGCGAATCGACGTCGACGAGACGTCGGGCGTCGACACGTGCAGCAGAAGGATCGATACGTCTGTCGACGATGTCGGATCCTCTGCGTTCCTCATCCGCGATGCCAGGGATGGAAGCCGCTGGCGCATGACCGCGAGATCGTGGCCCGGGCGCGAGATCACCACGAAATTCGCGAGGTCCAGCACATCCGGGTACCGGTGCCACGTCGCAATTTCTGCGAACGCGTCTGCGCCCGTGATGAAAAAAATCTGCGACGCCAGCAGCCCGTGAGATCGCAGACGATCGAGCGTGTCGGCCGTATAGGTCGGCCCCGCGTTCCGCAGCTCCTCGTCGCTCGCCTGCAGCCCGGGAATGCCGTTGACCGCGAGGGCCGCCATCGCGAACCTGTGAAACGGGGACGCCTCCGGCGCGCGGGGCCGATGCGGAGGGACGTGGCTCGGGAGCAGCAGCACGTTCGTGAGCGCGAGCGCGTCGCGCACGGCGACCGCCGCCTGCACGTGGCCGCAGTGCACGGGAC
>JAICSD010000452.1 GCA_025937075.1 Vicinamibacteria bacterium
CTGCGTTCAGCGTCATGCTCGTGCTGCTCGCGTTCGTGGTTCCTGACTGGCTGCGCCAGACGAATCCTGCGGCCGCACGGGAGTTCCGGGTGCTGGCCGGTTGGGCGACGGCCGGCGTCATCGTCCCGTTGCTCCTCCTCTCTCAGTGGTGGTACGCGGGAAAGACCGTAAGTATCGGATCGGGGCCCGATCACTTCTACGCCACAGGCGCGCGTCCATATGGGCAGGGAGGAGCGGTACGCAAGGCGCTGGTCGAGATCGCGAACGTGAGCCCGCCCGGATCGCAGATGGCGGTGCTTCCCGAAGGAGTCATGTTCAACTACCTGCTGCGGCGCGAGTCACCGCTGCGCGTGGTGAACGTGATGCCTCCGGAGGTGCTGGTGTTCGGCGAAGCGGAGGTCCTCCGATCGCTGCAGGCCGCGCCGCCGCCGCTGGTCGTCCTCGTTCAGCGTCACGTCACCGAGTACGGCTATCCGCCCTTCGGGGCCGACCCGCGATATGGACACTCCATCGTGAGCTGGGTTCATGCACACTACCAGCTGATCCGAACCATCAGCTGGGATTCTGACGATGGCGCGTCGCCCGGAGTGGAGTTGTTCAGCAGAAAGGCGGAGGACTGACACAGCCCCCCGGTTAAAACATGCCCGGCAGAATTCTCCAGCGGACCCGCTGCGTGTACTCGCGATACCCGAGGTCGGCGCCGAGGGCCTGTTCCTCGAGCATCGCTCTGAACATCAGCGCGATGTCGGCTCCGATGAGCAGCGGCAGATTCCAGGACGTTGGATTCGCGAGCAGGAAACCGATGTGCGTCAGCAGGTAACCGAGATAAATCGGATGACGCACGAACCGGTAGACGCCCGAGCACACGATGCCCCGATTCGCCGGCGCCAGACCGAAGCTGCGGCCGAGCGACACCTTGCCAGCGACGACAACCAAAAGGCCCACGCCGGTAATCAGTGCGGTGATCGTTTCCGGCGCCACCGCCATGTAAGACGCAGGCCGGACCAGCGGCGGCCCGAACATCGACAATGCGGTCAGGAACCTTGCCTTGGCCGTGCGATCCACGAGGCCGGCCGGACGACGGAAGACCGTCAGGACCACGACCAGCGCTTCGCTCGCCATGAGCAGCACGCCCGTGATGCGACCCGTCGCAAGGGCATCCGCGGCGAGACGGACGGCCATCATCGAGAAGAGAACGACGATGATCGTCTTCGACGCCAGCTCACCGAGATCGCGCCTGCGTGCATCCGGAGACGACAGGGTGATGCCCGTCGGGCGCAGCGTCAGGCCGCGCGCGATCGCCGGAGGCGCGTCGAGGGCCAGGCGCTTCATGACTCGTTCCCTTGCGAGCTGACCTCCTCGAGGAAGTAGCCCGCGCACGCCGCGTCGAGCAGCTCGCGCGTGATGACCGGCTCGCGCTGGTGGTATCGGCACATGTCGACGACCTGCTCGATCAGATCGCGCGGATGACAGGCGCGCATCTGAATCTTGCGCGGCTGGTAGTACTTCCGCTGGAGATAGTCGATCATCACCGGGTCGAACGCCATCGATCGTTTCCGGCAGTTCATCTCGAAAATCTGCGCGTACTCGTCCCGGGTCGGGTTCTTCGCGCGGATCTTGTACGGGATTCGCCGCAGGAACGCTTCGTCGGCGAGCGACTCCGGCTTGAGGTTCGTCGCGAAGATGATGAACACGTTGAACGGGATCTCGAACTTGCGTCCCGTGTGCAGGGTGAGGAAGTCGACGCGGCTCTCGAGCGGCACGATCCAGCGGTTCAGGAGATCGCGCGGCGGAATCCGCTGCCGTCCGAAGTCGTCGACGACGAACACGCCGCCGTTGGCCTTCAGCTGGATGGGCGCTTCGTAGAATTTCGAGATCGGGTTGAACGAGAGATCGAGCATCTCGAGCGTCAGCTCGCCTCCAACCACGACGACGGGACGGCGGATCTGTTCCCACCGGCGATCGTGGTTGGCGAGCGCGATGACGCTCTGCGCCGACCCCGGGGGAGCCGTCAACGTGTGATTGACCGGATCGAGCATCGTGATGGTCTGGCCGTCGACGTCGATAGCATGCGGCACGTGCATGTCGCTGCCGAGCGCGCGTCCGATCCCTTCGGCGACGACGGTCTTCCCGTTGCCGGGCGCGCCGTAGAGAAAGAGCGCCTTCCCTGAGTTCACCGCCGGCCCGAGCAGGTCGTACATCCCCTGGCTCACAATCAGGTTCGAAAAGCCCGTCGCGAGCCGGTTTCGATCGACCCATGGCTTTGCGGCCATCGCGGCGCGCACGTAGGCGTTGTACTGCGCGAGCGGGACCGGAGCGGGGCCCACGTAGCGATTCAGATCGAGGAACTGCATCGCGCGATCGCGGCCGAGATCGGTGAGGGCGTAGCGATACCCTGCGTTGCCGGCTCCGCTCGCGCCGCGGACTTCGATCAGCTTCTCGATGCGCGCGTGCTGGATCAGCGCGTCGAGCACCGAGTACGGCAGCCGGAGCGCTTCCGACAGCTGCGTTCCGCTGCCCTCGCCCGCGATGAGCGTCTTCAGCATCAACTGCGCGAGGACATCCGGGTGCAGCCCCGTGTCGGCAATGGTCGGTGGCGGCGCGGGCGGCATCGGCGCCTCGAGCCCGCGCGCCGGCTCGAACGTGGCAACGGTGGCGGTCATCCTGCCAGCTCCTGAGGTTGCGTGAGTGGACGCGATCCTTCGACAGGCTCGGGGTCGTGCCGAGCACGGTCGAGGCGCGACAGCGGTTCCTCTGTCGTCTCGAACAGAATGCGGTGACCGAGTCCGGTCCCGGATTCGGCGAGACGGCCGGCCGGAAGCTCCAGCACGCCCGCCGTTCCCTTGCGCGGCAGGCGGATGCGCCACGGCTTGAGGTTCGAAACGCAGTCGATGACGATTCCTTCTTCATCCAACGCGAGCACGTCGATCGTGAATCGCATGCCCCACGTGTGGACGCCGCGGCTCGGAATGATCCACAGCGCCTCGCCCGGTTCCAGGCCGGTTCGCGACAGGAGCCCGACGGCCCGCTCGGCGCGCGTCATCGCGACGCCGACGCGATCGGCGATCACCGTACCGCGGTTCGTGTTCAATGCGATGAGTCGCTTCATCTCGAGTTCTGAATCATCGGGAAGAGCACGCGAACGAACCGGATCGCGGCAGGTCCGATCGTGACGACCCAGATTGCCGGGAAGATGCACAGGACGAGCGGGAACACCATCTTGACGCCCGTCTTCGCCGCCGCTTCTTCCGCGCGCTGGCGGCGCTTCGTCCGTAGCGTCTCCGAGTAGACGCGCAGCGACTGCGCGACGCTCGTGCCGAACTTGTCCGTCTGGATCAGCATCGTGACGAGCGAGCTGAGGTCGTCGACGCCCGTGCGGTCGGCGAGGTTCCTCAGCGCCTCGGGGCGCGGCTTGCCGGCGCGCAGCTCGAGGTTGATGAGCCGCAGCTCGTCGGCGAGCTCGGGATACGCGAACGCCAGCTCCTCGCCGACGCGCGTCAGCGCCTGATCGAGCCCGAGGCCCGCTTCGACGCTGACGACGAGCAGGTCGAGCATGTCCGCGAGCGAAAGCCGGATCCGGTGCGCACGGCGCTTCGCCA
>JAICSD010000456.1 GCA_025937075.1 Vicinamibacteria bacterium
AGTGTAGCGGATGGGGCGCGCCGTGCGCAACTCACGGCGCGCCGCGAGCGCAATCAGTTGGCCGACGAACCCACGGACTGCCGCGCCTTCGCGCGCACGTACGCGAAATTGAAGTTCAGGCTGTTGAAAGACGCCGCCTTCGAGGCCGCATGGGACGCCCGCGCCGCATCGCCCGCCTCGCGCAGCGCCACGGAGGTGAGATAAAGAATTCGCGGATCCTGCTGGTTCGCGCGCGCGAACTCCTCCGCCGCGGCCGATGGCCGCTTCTCGGCGAGCGCGATCAGCCCCGACAGCTCGTGCTGCTGACGCAGCTCGAAGGGCGCGCGCCGCGGCACGACCTGCGCCGCATACGCCGCTTCCTTCGTCCTGGCCGTCGGCACGTCCCCGCGCATTGCCGCCACGCGCGCCTGCTCGAAGAGATCGTTGCGGTGCGTGGCCTCCTTCACTTCCTGGGGCACCTGTGAGCTGTCGATCACCGACACGGCTTCGGCATACTTTGCGAGCGCCTCGTCGTAGCGTCCGGCCTCGCGCAGCACGTCGCCCATGACGCTCAGGTCGCCCGACATCGACGCCGCGTCGTGCTCCGCCTCCGCCAGCGCGTATTCCTGCTTCAACTCGTCGATGGCCTTGTCGGCCGCGCCCTCGTGAACGTACGAGGCTGCCATCCAGAAGTGCGCCTGCCGCCGCTCGCCGGTCGTTCGCGCGGCCGCGGACATCTTCCCGAATGCCGCACGCGCCTGATCGGGACGATCCATGAACAGATAATCGTTGCCGATCCCGACGAACGAGTTGAGGAAGTGCCCGTCGATCGCGAGCGCCTTCTCGTATGACGCGATCGACTCTTCGAACCGTCCCGTCTTCATCAGCAGTTCGGCGTAGGAGTCGTACGGATTCGGATCGTCCGGGATCAGCTCGATGTACTTCTCGAAGGCCTTCTCCGCGTCATCGTATTTCTCGATGAAGCGGTACGCGTAGCCAAGCTGGTTGTACGGGGAGGAGAATGCCGGGTTGATCGCGATCGCCCTGATGAACTCCTTCACCGCCGGTTCGTACTCCTGACGCCCGAAGTACACGACACCCAGGAGCGTGTGCGCCCGCTCGTCATCGGGAAACAGCCGGACGAGCGACGTGTAGCTGTCGAGCACCTGGGCGGGGTCGCCCTTCAGACCGGCTTCGAGCGCCTTCACGATCAGCCGCTCCCCTTCGCTCACCTTGTCAGCCAGCGAAGCCGCGCGCTTGGTCGCCTCGATGAACTCCTTCGTGGTGCCGGCCGTGTTCGCCAGCCCCACATACGCGAGCGCGAACGCCGGATCCTTCGCGACCGCCTGCTCGTACACCCGATGCGCGTCGGTGACGCGCAGCTTCTCGGCAAAGTCGCGCGCGCGAAGATACAGGTCCCGCGCTTCGTTCGAAGACGTGGTGATCGGAACCTTGGCGGGATGCGGCGCCTGGCGCGCGGCCAGGCCGCCGCTCGTGAGAAGCAGGAGCGCGCAGGCAGCGAGCGCGCTCGATGAGAACAGCAGTCCGCGTCGTCCGCGTTCCATCGGAACACCTCCTGAGGCGTCCCGAAGCGTACGGGCTGTCGCGCGGCTCCGCCAGCCAGATGGGGCAAAGACCGCGCAGGCTGGTGTACGAGACCGCCTGCACGGTACGAAGGATGCGCCTACACGCCCTTTGCGAGCGCAATCGACGCCCAGCCTTTGAGCGGCTTCGGAGGCTCGTATCCTCCTCCCTCGCCGCCGGGCGGGCGATGCATGCCTCCGCCGCGGCCACCCATGCCTCCGCCGTGGCCCCCCATGCCACCGCCGCCTCCCATGCCGCGGCCGAATCCTCCGTGCCCGGACTCCGCGGGATGCTGCACCTTCGGCGTCTCGAGGCCGACCCCGATCGTCTTTCCCTGCGCCGTCTCGATGGCGTACTGACGATCGTCGCTCTTCGCGAGCGGCACCTTCAGTTCGTACACGACGCTGCCTTGATCCACCTTGACCGCCGCCTCGATTCCGCCGGCATGATCCAGCGTCAGACTCCGCACATCGTCCTTTCCGGGACCGTGGACCACGAGACGATCCGGTGGTTCGTACTCGCCCGCCCCCTCGCGCGGACGCTCGGTTCCGGAATTCCCCTCGCCGGCGCGCCCTCCACCATAGCGGCCATATCGGCCTTCACCGAAGCTTCCCGCTTCGGCAACGGGATACTCGATTCCGAAGTGCTTCTTGGTGCCGCCCTCCGGATCGAACCAGACAATCAGGCCGCGGCGCAGGATCTCGTTTCGAATGGCCGCCTCCGACGCGGTCAGCCGCACGTAGAGGAAATCGGCGTCGTTCATGACGTCGATCGACACCGGCTCGTCGCCGAACGGCGTCAGGCCGCTGCTGCCCCAGTCGTCCTGGCGTCCGTCGATTGCAATCGGCCGGTCGCGCCACCGGCTGACGACCTGCAGATGCGTCGCGGCGTAGACGGCTGACCAGCCGGCGGCAACGAGCCAGGCAATTGCGAGACATCGCCATCCCTGTCGCGTCACACACGTCTCCTGTGTCGGGATTCAAGGCTCCCTGAGGCCCGCGCTGGCACGCGTGGGGGAATGCGGCGCCGCGTATCGCGGCCTGGGGGAAGCCCGCGACGCCTGAGCCCATTGTACAGGTGAAGGTGGAGGAGCAGTATCATTCCGGAGAGGCCAGATGCTGAGCAGACGCGCATTTCTCGGGGCCGGAACCACCGCCGCGCTCCGCATCCGGCCGGCAATCACAACGCAATCGCCGAGGCCCTGACGTTTCATCAGGCGCGACGCCGATCGTGCACGCGGAGTACGAGGGCATCCGCGTCACGCCGAACGTCTATACGACGCTCGACGAGATCGACACCTTTGCCGACGGCATGCAGCAGATTGCTTAAACGGCTTTCGCGTCGAGCTGAATCTGCAGCGATCCGCGCAGCGCGTTCGACACCGGGCACCCGGCTTCGGCCTGCTTCGCGACCTCCGCGAACTGCTCCTTTGGAATGCCTGTCAGGCCATGCGCGGTCACCGACAGTTTCGACGTCGTGATCGTGATCCCGGAATCCCCCTTGTCCGCGGTGACCGTCGCGGTGACGTCGGTCTTCGCAATCTGTCCGCCTGTGCGTCCGACGGTCGCGTTGAGCGCCATCGCGTAACACGCCGCGTGCGCCGCCGCGATCAACTCCTCCGGGCTCGTCACGCCCTGCGCGTCGCCGATGCGGCGTGGAAAGGAGACGGGAAGCGAGAACGCTCCGCTGCCGGCCTTCGCCTCTCCCTTGCCTTCCATGATCGAGCCTTCCCAGTTCACCGTCACGTTGCGCGAAAACGTCGCCATCGAGACTTCTCCTTTTAACGGCCCTTGGCCGTGAAACCCAGTTGCACAATCGCACCCACGATCCCCAGCCCGATCCACGCGAAGAGCACCCAGTGTTGTCCCGGCGCCGGGTTCATCGGGTAGGCCAGCCATACGTTATTGCGCGCCGCAGCATCGATTGCCAGCCGGTTGCCTGCGAGCGCGAGGGCTCCCACGATCATCGTCCACGCGCCGCCGAACGCGGTCGCGCCGA
>JAICSD010000492.1 GCA_025937075.1 Vicinamibacteria bacterium
AGGAGTTCAGGAGATCAGGAAAAGATAAGTATCTCTTGATCTCCTGGTCTCCTGTTGACTGCGTCGCGGTGCGCGTCATCACAGGAGTTCAGGAGATCAGGAAAAATAAGTACCTCCTGATCTCCTGGTCTTCTGTGATCTTCGTGGCGGGGCAGGTCTGATTACGGAGCGCTCTTGCCGAGCGCCTTGTTCAAATCCGCCATCGTTCCGGCGCGGCTGCCGTGGCCGCCGGGGATCTGATCGGGCTTGATGTTCAGTCGCGTCAGGTTCTCGTTGAAGTTCGTGAGCGTCGGCGAAGGCGGCGGCACGGCCTGATTCGGGTTCAGCGGCTGGAACATGTCCGACTGGAAGAGAATCTTGTCGGCCGGCAGCCACGCCATCAGCAGTTCCGCATTGTGCGGGTTGCCTTTGATCAGGTGCAGCTCGATCGTCCGTCCTCCCGAGGCGGTCAGCACGCGCTTGTCGGTCACGGTCATGAACTTCGCTGTCTTCTTCGACTTCGACAGGCGATCGGGGCTGAGCGTGCGGGGCGCCGACCACGCCTTCTGATAGAACGCCTGGTTCGCCCGATGTGTCACCACGGTCGCGCCTTCATCGACGTAGGTGCGCAGGCCTCCCGAGTGATCGAAGTGAACGTGCGTGTTCACGACGTATCGAATCGGCTTGTTCGGAATGAGCTTCTTCGTTTCGGCGATCACCGCCTCCGACCGCGCTTCGTTCAGCGGCGCTTCGACAATGACGATGTGATCGCCCATGTCGACCGCCATGCTGTGATGCGACGCGCCCGTCAGGTAGAAGACGCCGTCAGCCAGCTTCGTCGACTGCACAGCAGGCATCGACGGCGCAGCTGCGGACCGGACGTTGTCCGGCACGGTGATGTCGAGGGTGGGGTTCGCCTTCACGGCGGTGATCGTCAGATCCAGCGACGGATAGCCGCCCTGCGTCTGAAGGATGCGGGAGGGAAACTGGACGCCGCCGAAATCCTTGTAGCCGAGTAGGTGACCTCGACGGGCATGTCACCGAGAACGTCGTTGGCGATCCAGGTTCTGACGCGCTCGACGTGATGGGCCTTGTCGATCGTGCCGACGAACTTTCGTCCGTTCAGCGAAAAGCTCACTTCCGTTCCACCGCCCGCCGCACGCGTCGTCGCGTTGTGCTCCATCGCGGCCTTGACGAATCCATGCGGCGTCGACCAGAGCAATTGCATGCGCTCGGGTACGGCGGCGCCCGCCGGCTGCGCCTGCGCGGTGCCGCCACCGGGCGGCATCTGCGGCACGTTCCACGCGCTGCTGCCGCTGACGAACTGGACCTGCCGCTGCTCGCCCGTGAACGGCGCGCCGCCGCCGCGCGGCATCACCGGCCCCATGAAGCGCAGCATCTCGACCCGCATGCTGCCGGCCCCGTAGTCGATCGACGCCGTGTAGTTCCGCAGTTCTACCGGCGGCCAGGCCTCGTGTGCCGATGGCGGCTGCCCGACCGTGAACATGCGGCCGGATCCCGAGAATTCGAGCGTCTTGACGTCGGCCGCGCCAATCGCCGCCGCCGCGTCCTTCAGCGCCGCCGCCGGCGTCTGCATCGTTGCCGTCGTCGTCAACGTCAGAGCGATAGCTGCCGTCAGCACACCCACACTGCGCATTCCGGTCCTCCTCGGTTCGCGAAATTATAAGAGATGTGGAGAGGTGCCCTACATGTGAAGAGATGCCCTGGTCTCACGATTCGCGACCGCAGCGGTGAGCGACGGCAGCATGAACACATACGCCACGATACCGACGACGAGGATGGCGCCGACGACGAGGAAGGAAGACACGTACGAACCCGTCCACGCGATCGCGAAGCCGGTGGCCGCCGGCGCGATGACGCCGCCGATGTTCCCCGCGAAGTTCTGGACGCCGGTCCACAACGCGACCTCGTCGTCCGGCGCGCAGATGCGCGGCACCGCGAGCATGTTGCCGCACGAGATCCCCGAGAGCGCCGCCAGCATGAGGAAGGTGATCGATACCGCGGGTGATTCCGCGAGCGCGGCCGGCACGACGAGCACGCCGATGGCGAAGCCCGCCGCGATGAACCCCTTCGTGACGCGCGACAGATCGGCGCCGCGGCGGACGAGCGCTTCCGCTCCCCATGCGCCAAGCGCCTCGCCGGCCGCGAAAATCAGATACGGCAGCGCGCCGAAGATCGCCACGCGCGTCAACTGCACGTGCCGGACGGTATAGAGATAGCTCGGCAGCCAGGAGATGATGAAGTACCAGAAGTAATCCCAGCAGAAGAACCCGAGCGACATCGACAGCAGCGCGCGATTCCGCACCAGGCGGCTCCAGTCCACGCGCACGCGCTCGCGCCGGATCGCAGGCGCTCGCGGGTACAGCGTGAGCCACGGAATCAGCCAGAGCAAGCCGGCAAGCCCCGTCCGGAAGAACAGGCTGCGCCAACCGAACTCGACCAGCAGCCAGACGTCGATCGTCGTCCCGACCGCGAGCCCAATCTTCGCGCCGAGGTCGAACAGCCCTGCCGGCCACGCGCTCTCGTGGGCGCGGAAGTGCAGGCTCACGACTTTCATGCCACCGGGGAGATACACCGATTCGCCGAGCCCGAGCAGCACGCGGAAGAAGAGGAGATCGCCAAGCCCGCGCGCGAGGCCCGTGCCTGCTGCGGACAACGACCACAGCACGAACGCGGCGGCATAGACGCGCTTGATGTCGAATCGATCGACGACCCACCCCATCGGAATCTGCATCAGCGCGTACGCCCAGAAGAAGCTCGAGAGCGCGAGGCCCTGCTGGACGGGGCCGAGGTGGAGGTCGCGGCTGATGAAGGGGAGCGCGACGGAGAGGCTGCCGCGGTCGAGATAGTTGATGAAGGTTG
>JAICSD010000382.1 GCA_025937075.1 Vicinamibacteria bacterium
CGCCCGGGCGCGGCCCCGCGGCCCCCCAACCTACATTTTGGCGGGGCCCGTCGGGCCCGGGGCGCCCCTGGGCCGCCGTGTGTGGTTTTTTGGGCGCCCATCATCGGCCGGCCCCACGGTCCGATTCTGAAAGGGCCCCACGATCCGTTGCGTGGTCCGCGTTCGCGGCGGCCGTGCTCGACACGTCGGCGTATTGCCATCGCTTCGGACGGATGCCGAGCGAAGTGTGGGTTGGTGCCGAGAGTCTCTCGCCAGCGGACTACGTGGCCACGCTGGCCGGCGCGATCGAGCAGGGGCTCGCGGCCGGCAAGCCGCCCGCGACCGTCGAACGCCTGTCGGGCCACTTCACGTCGGACACCTACGTCGCCGAGGACTCGCCCGCGTTGTGGGACTGGATCATCTTTCCCGAAGGCTTTCACGCGCCGCACCTGATGGAGCTGGCGCGGCTTCAGGCCTGGACGCTCAAGCCGGCGCTGCTTCAGCACTGAGTTGACTTCCATAAGGCGCTTAGGGTACGTACCATAAGGCGCTTATGGGAAACGACGTCGACCGATCTGCAGAGCTGCTTCAGGGAACGCTGGAACTGTTGATCCTCAGGACGCTGGCATCCGGCGAGAAGCACGGCTACGAGATTGCCGAGTGGATTCACGCCTCGTCGGCCGAGGCGCTGTCGGTCGAAGAAGGTGCGCTCTATCCGGCGCTGCACCGGCTGGAGCTGCGCGGCCTTCTCACCGCGGCGTGGAACGTATCCGCGAACAACCGCCGCGCGAAGTACTACCGCCTGACGGCAAGCGGCCGGAAGCGGCTGAGGGACGCCATGGAATCGTGGCGTCGAAGCAGCGCGGCCATCAATCGCGTCCTCGAAGCGACGCCATAGGAGACGATCGTGGCCGAATGGTTCACGCATCTGCGGCTCCGGTTGCGCGCCTTGCTCCGGCGGACCACGCTCGAGCAGGATCTCGAGGACGAGATCGCCTTCCACCTCGCGATGCGGGAGAAGCAGCTCGAGGCGGCCGGCACGCCGAATCCACACGCGGCTGCCCGTCAGCGTTTCGGCGGCGTGGCGAAAATCCGCGAGGACGTGCGCGAGACGTGGATGCTGGCACCCAGCCTTGGCACCATCGCCGCAGACATCCGGTATGCCGCCCGCACGCTCGCCAGGAGCCCGGGCTTCACACTGGTCGTCGTGCTGACGCTCGGGCTTGGCATCGGCGCCACGACAGCCTTCTTCAGCGCCGTTGACGCCGTGCTGATCCGTCCGCTGGGGTACCGGGATGTCGATCGCCTTGTACTCGTCTACGAAGCCTTTCCGCAGGCACGGATCGATCGCCTTCCATTGTCGCCGCTCGATTTCGACGACTTCCGTCAGTACCAGGGCTCGTTCGAAACGGTGGCGGCGTATCGCGGCGTGCCGTTCGAGCTCTCGGGGGACGGCGAACCCGAACGCATCCACGGCGCGAAGATCTCCGCGGACCTGTTTCGCGTCCTGGGCGTCAGTCCGATCGCAGGCCGCACGTTTGCGCCGAGCGAGGATCGGCCGGGCGTGAACGTCGCAATCCTGAGCTGGACGCTGTGGCAGCGCCGCTACGCTGGTGCATCCTCGGTTCTCGGGAAGATCATCTCGCTCGATCGCCAGCCCTGCACGGTCGTCGGCGTCATGCCTGCCGGATTCGTGTTCCCGCGGCGCGGTCCGCAATTCAACGCCGAACCGGCAGATGTGTGGGTGCCCATCGCGTTCACGGATCGCGAGCGGGCTGAACGCGGGACCATGTACAACAACAGCGTCATCGCGAGGCTGAAGGACGGGATGTCGCCAGGCACGGCGCAGGCCGATCTCGATCTCACCGCCTCCCGCATTGCTGCGAATTATCCCGCGATTGTGCGCGACGCCGGGTTCTCGCCGCGGCTCTTCGCGCGGCCATTACGCGAGGAGATCTCCGGACGGCTGCAAGCGCCGTTGCTGACGCTCCTCGCCGCTGTGGGGCTCGTGCTGCTGGTGGCGTGCGCCAATGTGGCCAACCTGATGTTGAGCCGCCTTGCGTCGCGCACCGGAGAATTCGCGGTGCGAACGGCGCTCGGCGCGCGTACGCGACGCCTCGTGCAGCTGCTCCTGAGCGAGGCCCTGCTCCTTTCCGTGCTCGGCGGTTTGCTCGGCACGGCCGTGGCGTTCGCGGCGATTCGCACGATTCCAGCCGTACTGGCTCGGGCCATCCCGGGCCTTCAGGAGATTGCCATCAACGTCCCCGTGCTTGCCGCGACGGCTGCAATCTGCGTGGCAACGGCGGTGACGTTCACGATCCTCTGTCTGCCGGTGGCTCGCCGGGGAACGACCAGTGACGCGCTGCGCGAAGGGGCGTCGCGGCTGACGGGCGGATTCCACCGCCTTCGCCTGCAGCGTGCGTTCGTCGTCGCGACGATGAGCATCGCGTGCGTGCTTCTGGTGGGCGCCGGTCTCTTCATCCGCAGCTTTGCCACGTTGATGTCGAGCGACATCGGATTCGAGCCGTCGCACGTCTTGACCGCGTCGATGACGCTGCCGCGCTCGTTCTACGCGACGGCCGACAGAGTTCGTGGCTTTCATGCTGCGCTCGCACGCAATCTGTCTGCGCTCCCAGGCGTGCGTAGAGTCGCGATCACCACCGATCTGCCGCTCACCACGTACGAGAATCGCGTATTCACCCCCGAGGGGGCAGCGCCGGGAGACACGCAGCCCACCACGAGCCTGACGTGGGTAGATGGCGCCTACTTCGAAGCGCTCGGAATCGCATTGGAGCGCGGACGCTTTTTCGAGGGAGACGAATACACGCGGAATCGAGCCGTCGTGGTCGTCAACGAGAAGCTCGCCCGCGCCTCATGGCCGGGTCAGGATCCGATTGGGAAGCGGCTGAAGTGGGGGAGTGCTGCGAGCCCGCAGCCGTGGCTGACCGTCGTGGGCGTGATTCGGGACGTCGCGGACGGGAGCATCGGGACATCTCCCGGCGTGCACGCGTACGAGCCGTTTCGCCAGTTGCCCGACGCCTTTCTGAACGGTGCAACGAATCAGTTCGGCCGGGACGTCGAAGCAATCGTCCGGGCGGATGGCGATCCGCGCGCGCTAGCGGGGCTGGTACGGCGCGAGATCTGGAAGCTCGACCGGCAACTCGCAATCGAGCGTATCGAAACGATGGACGAGCAGGTGCGCAGCGCCGTCGCACCTCAGCGTGCGAGCATGCTGCTCGTCGGATCGTTCGCGGGGATTGCGCTGCTGCTCGCGTCGATTGGCATCTACGGTCTCCTCGCCTTCACGACGAAGCAGCGGCACAAGGAGATTGCCGTGCGGATGGCGCTCGGTGCCGGGCGGCCCACCATCGTCCGGATGGTTCTGGGCCAGGGCGTGCGCCTCGTAGGCGCGGGGCTGCTGATCGGTCTGACCGGCGCGGTGTTGCTCTCGCGCGCGATCGCTCCGTTGCTCTATCGCACCGATCCGCATGACATGATCGTGTTCGCGATAATCCCGACTGTTCTCGTTCCGGTTGCGCTGTGTGCCTGCGTGCTACCGGCGTGGCGCGCTGCGCGCGTGGATCAGGCGTCCGCGCTGCGCGCGGAATAGCTCCGGCGATCTGCAGGTGTGCGGTCGCCGACACTCGAAGTGCGAAAACTCGGCTCGCTGGACCGCGGCGCGGTCGGCCTGTGGGTGGGGAACAACAGCGACGGGGACTTCGCGGACCTCCGGATCACAGCCCGATGAACGACAGCGCGCGCGCCAACGAGGGGATCGTCCACACCAGCAGCAGACCGGCAGCGACGAGCCCGGCGGCGATCTGAATCGGTTCGATCACATCGAGCGGCGCCTGGGCCCTGCGCTCGCTGTTCCATCGCCGTACGAGCTGCGCCTTCCACCAGAGCACGGCCGGATCGGAGCGCTGCATCCCGTCCGCTTCGGGCACGGTGGCGGCGCCCCGCATGAAGGCCGCGACCGCTTCCTCCTCGTCGGCTGTGAGATCCCGCGTGAAGAACTCGACCATCATGCCCTCGCGATGATTCGCGCGGACGTCAGGAGATTGCGAAGCCTGCTGCGGGCCCGCGACAGCAGCACCTTCACGCTGCCGCGTGACAGCCCGAGCGATTCGGCAATCTGCTGATGATCCTGCTGTTCCACGTACGCGAGCCACAGCAGCGCGCGCTCGCGCGCTTTCAGTTCCGCGAACATCCTCGTGACCTCGTCGTCGTGCTCGATGGCCGGCTCCTCGACGGGGCTTTTCAAGCGCGCGAGCCAGGACAGCTCACGTTTCGAGCGGCGCCATCGATCCACGATCAAGTTGCCGGCGATGCGGAAGACGTACTTGCGGCATTCCTCTTCGTCCAGCGCCGAGACGTCGGCGGACAGCATCCGGCAGAACGCGTCCTGGACGATGTCGTCGGCGTCGGCGGCGTTGCCGGTGACGCGATATACGTAGGCCCAGAGCGCGCGGGCATGGCGCCGGTAGAACTCGCCGAACGCATGCTCCGACAGCTCCGGCATGTCACGCCGTGGTGGTCGCGTTCGCCGCGCGTCGCGGCCCTTCGTCAATGAGCCCCAGCTTCCTCGAGAGACGGTAGGACACGAACGACGAGATGAGCAAGCCGGCGCCAATCGCGGTCGTCACGGTCGCGAGGAAGCGGAGGTTCTCGGGAACCG
>JAICSD010000406.1 GCA_025937075.1 Vicinamibacteria bacterium
ATCTGCAGTTCCGCGTTGGCAGGCTTGAAGAACGCTTCGAGCTGCTGCTGCACGTCGGCGGGCTTGTCCTGCGGCAGGATGCGGCAGTTGACGTTGACGCTTGCCCTCTGCGGCAGCGCGTTCGGCGCGTGCCCGCCTTCGATCATCGTCGCGACGCACGTCGTCCGCATCAGCGCGTTGAACTGCGGGTCGGCCGACAACCGCGCCAGCGCCTCCGGGGAGGCGGTCCCGGCGGCAACCGCCTTCATGTCGGCGCCGACCTCGGGACTACGGAGTGCCGCGTCACGCTCGAAATACGTGCGCGTCGCGTCGTTCAGCTCCACGGGAAACTGATACGCGGCGAGCTGCTCGAGCGCTTTCGACAGCCGGTAGATCGGATTGTCGGCATTCCTCGGACGCGAACTGTGCCCCCCCTTGTCGGTGACGGTGAAGCGATAATCCGCGTAAATTTTTTCGCTCACCTGCAGATTGAGCACGGTTCGCTTGCCGTTGACCAGATCGCCCGCCCCGGAGTCCGCGTTGAGCGCGAGGTCGGCGGTGCGCACTGCCGGTACATGCTCGAGCATCCATCGGATCGTGGTCCCACCCGTCTCCTCGTCCGACGTGAGAATCGCGATCACATCGTGTGCGGGAACGACGCCGTCGCGCTTCCAGCGGATCATGTTCGTGACGATGTTCGCGTCGCCCTGCTTGTCGTCCGAGACGCCGCGTCCGTAGAAGTAGCCGTCGCGTTCGGTGAACGTGAACGGCGGCACGCTCCAGTCCTCCGGCCGCGCCGGGACGACGTCGAGATGCGCCATCAGCACAATCGGCTTGTCCGACGAGCGGCCGCGCAGCCGTATGTAGACGTTCGAGTGCTTCGCGTCGGGCCCCATGACCTTGACGTCGTCGCGCGCGAACCCTGCCGCGAGCAGCCGCTGCTCGATCGCGTTGGCGGCGCGTTCGGTGCCGACGGTGTCGGTGGTCGTATCGATCTCGACGAGTTGTTTCAGGACGTCGTGAGCGAGTTGCTGGTCAGAGGATGCGGGTGTTTGGAGCAGGGCGGCGAGAGCGCCCACGAGGACGAGGGTGGCGTGCACGGTATCTCCCTGAACGAGTAGTCGCCTGCATCATACAGCGGAGTTTGGTGCGCCGGCGGACGCCGACAGGGCGGGATGGTCAGAGGTAGCCGCCAATCGCGCGGCGATCGTCGGCTACCTGACGTGGGATTTACGCGAGGCGGATGTTTTCGCCGCGGGGACCCTTCGGGCCCTGGCCGCGATCGAAGGTGACGGCCTGTCCTTCGCGCATGTCGTCGAACCGCGTCTGGGTGCACGCCGAGTTGTGGAAGAAGTACTCGTTACCGTCCTCCGCGAGGATGAAGCCAAAACCCTTGTCCGCGACGAGACGCTTGATCGTACCGTTGAGAGATGCCATGTGAGCTGTTCCTTCGATCCAAATGTCAGACGAAACGTATCAGCAGGAGGGAGATGAATCGTCCGACGCTGCCGGTGGCCGGCTGGGCGCTGGATCAACGCTGGCGGCTTACGTGCAAGAGAAACGAACCTCCAGTATACCGTACCGCGGCGTTGACGTCACCCAGCGGCGCTGGTCTGGTCCCGGTCGTCCGGGCGGGCCCGCCTAGGCATCAGGACGACGACGGGCCTTCCCTACCGCCGAGCGCAGCGTCATCGCGTTCGACGACGCGTAGTGCTCCTGCTTCAACGCCGCGGCAGGCATCGGCGCCGAGTAGCCGGGACGGCGATGGTGCAGTGCCCCGACAATCTCGAGCAGTTGCGGGTCGCTGCCCGCGTACTCCTTGATTCTTTTTGCCGTCTTCTCGAGCAGCGCGGCTGCCTCTTCGAAACGGTGCGCGCGATTGAGCTCCAGCGCCTCGGCGGTCGCCTTCGCCGCGTAAAGTTTCGCCACTTCCCGATCGACCTCGACGTTGCGGCGCTGCGCGTCGTTGGCGGCGGGTTCGTCAAAGGTCCAGACGAGGTCAGCCGGGGCGGCGCCAAGCGTTCCGGCGGTATCCGAGACGGTGAACACGGCACGCACCGACTGATTCTTCGCCCCTGTCGGGAACGTCAGCGTGAACACGAGCGCGACTTCCTGCCGCGAGACCGCGTCGCCAATGGACACCGCGAACGCCCCTCCCGGCTGCTGGTCGACGCGGAATCGATTCAGCGTGGTGACGGTGACGCCGGGGTCGGCCTGGACGGAGACGACGACGTTGCGAGCGACGGTCTCGAGCGTTTCGCCAAGCTCGCTCGTCAGGCAGTCGGCAATCTGAACGGCCTGTTCGATGAAATAGAAGTGCCCGCCGCCGGCGTGGGACATCGCTTCGAGCAGCCGCTCGTCGAAATCCGCGCCGAGGCCGACCGTGGTCGTCGTGATCCCGCGCGACCGCAGTTCCTCCGCGTGGCGCGTCAGTTCACCGTGATCGGTGATGCCCTCGTTCGCCAGCCCGTCGGTGAGCAGGACGCACCGTGAGATCTGTCCGGCCCGGAGCTGCCCGGCGATCTCCTCGCAGCCCTTCAACCATCCGGCGCCGAGATTCGTATTCCCGCGCGCCTGGATCGATTCAACGTGTGCGATGGCATTCTTGACGGCTTCCGCGGACGCCGGCGTGGACGAGACGACGACGTCGATCTCGTTGTCGTACACGACGACCGCGAAGCGATCAGACGACCGCAGCATCCGCAGCGCCTGGACGACGGCTTCGCGGGCGAGCCGGATCTTCTGTCCGCCCATCGAGCCGGATCGATCGATGACGAATGCGACGTTCACCGGATCGCGCTGGCGGCTGCTCGCGGCCTCCGGCGCGGTGAAGCTGAGGAGCGCGTAACGCGTGCTGTTGCCGGACGTGCGGACGAGGGTGCGATCGGCCTGGACCCGTATGTTCATGACTGCTCCTCTCCTTCTGCTCCGAAAATCTGCCGCGCGGCGGCCATCAGCTTGTCGATCTGGCGCTGCTCCACCCGCGAGAGCGGCCGGCGGATGTGGAGTTCGATGCCGTCCGCAAACGTGTGGCGTTCCCAGCGTGACCGTCCCGCCGGGATCGCCGGCGTGGCTGCGGGCGGTCCCGGCATTGCCGGCACCGCAGAACCCGGCGGCGTCCGGCTGCGCGACGCCAGAGACGCGGCCGAGTCCGACAGCACGCCGCGGATGTAATCGAGCGCGGAGCCCGATTTCTCTGGGCGCCGCGTCTTGGCTTCGGCCACGAGCGCCTCCACCTCGTCGTCGCTCAACGCGCGGATGCGCTTGGCAATCTCGGCGAGCGGCAGGTGCTGCTTCTGCAGGAGCCGAATGAGCTTCAGCCGCGCGACGTGCCCGGCTGTGTACCGGGCCGCCGGACCGGCGCCGGTTGCCGGCGGGAGGAGCCCCTGCTGCACATAGAAATAGACCGTGCGCGAGGTAACGTCCGCGCGATCGCACAGCTCGTTGATGTCCAGTTCGTCCACGCCGGGCAATGTATCAGTAGAACTGTTAACTGTCAATACATCACCGCGGTGAAGAGTTCTCCGCGCAGACCGGCGTATGCTACGGACGCCTGCTGCGTAGCAGAGGTGACCAATGACCCATGTCGTCGTCCGGCTCGCCGTTGCTGTCCTCACCGTCCTCCAGGCGCCTCCTGCGGTCGCGGCAGGTCATCGCAGCCTGCGGGAGGCGGCAGCGCTCTCCCGGTTTGGGGAGCCACAGGCGTCAAGCGCTTCGGTGTCTGATTCGACGTTGAACGGCGTGCTGATTGGTGCGGCTGTCGGCGGCGGAGCCGTTCTCGCCATGGTGCAGTTCAGCGACGAGTGCCGGACCTGCGCCCATCCCACCTCCACCGCGACGAAGGCGACGGCGATCACCATCGGCGCAGTCGGCGGTGCCGCGATCGGGTATCTCGTTGATCGGGCGCACCATCAACAGCGGCGGATTGCGGTCGCGCCCACGGTTTCGCGGCACACCAACGGCATGCGGGTCATCCTGCGGTTCTGATTACGCGCGGCGCCTGCCGAGCCACGCGAACAGCAGCACGTGGGTCGCGATCACGATCGGCACGATAAAGCTCGGAAGAAGGCTGAGCGGCAGCGACGCGAAGCCGTTGCGGAATCCGGGATCGATGGCTGCCTGCCGCGACGCCAGACCCATGACCAGCAGGATGTCGAACAGGCCGAACGCGTTCCAGAGGAGCACCGCGAGCCGCATCTCGCGCGACCTCCAGTCGCGGATGGCGAGCAGCGCGGCGGCCCAG
>JAICSD010000512.1 GCA_025937075.1 Vicinamibacteria bacterium
CCTCCGCGCCGGCGATCATCGTCACCGACGATCAGGCCAACGTGTTGTGGAAGACGCGCCTCGACCTTGCACGGTTTCGCTGAGCGGACCATCGACGGGGGCCAGGCGGCGTCCGCACGGTGTTACAGTCAATCCATGCAATCGCGCCGTGGTCCGGCACTCATCACCCTGCTCGTCACCTTCCTGATCGCGCCGCTGGCGGCGCGTCAGGCGCTCCAGGACAGGATTCCGTTCGATCCGGCGGTGCGCAGCGGGACGCTGCCGAACGGACTGACGTACTTCATCCGCCGGAACGGCCGGCCGGCCAACCGCGTCCTGCTCAGGCTGGCGGTGAAGACCGGATCGCTCGACGAGGCGGACGATCAGCAGGGGCTCGCGCACATGCTCGAGCACATGGCGTTCAACGGGAGCGCGCACTTCGCGCCGGGGGAGCTGATCAAGTACTTCGAGTCGACGGGCGCGCGCCTCGGGCCGCATGTGAACGCCTACACGGGCTTCGAAGAAACGGTGTACATGCTCGACCTGCCGTCGGACAAGCCGGAGATCGTCGACAAGGGCCTGACGGCGCTCGCGGACTTCGCCGGCGGCCTCACGCTCGATCCGAAGGAGATCGACAAGGAACGCGGGGTCGTCATCGAGGAATGGCGCGGCAGCCTCGGCGCGGGGTCGCGCATCCGCGACAAGCAGATTCCCGTCCTCTATTACCACTCGCGTTATGCCGAGCGGCTGCCGATCGGCAAGCCCGAGATCCTCCGCACGTTCGAGCCGGAGCGCCTGCGCGCGTTCTACGAGACGTTCTATCGTCCCGATCGCATGGCGGTCGTGGCCGTCGGGGACATGGATCCCGCGAAGCTGACGGGCGCCGTGAAGGCGGCGTTCTCACCGCTGAAACCGCGCGGACCCGAGCCGCCACCCCGCGACGCGGTCGTGCCGCTCCACGAGGATCTCCTCGTCAGCGTCGTCACCGACCCGGAGGCGACGCGATCCTCGGCGACGATCGTTCGCAAGCGCCCCCGGCAGGACGAGACGCACGTGTCCGACTACCGCCGCGATCTCGTGCAGCGTTTCTTCGAGCAGATGCTGAACGATCGCTTCGAGGAGATCGCGCGGCGTCCCGAAGCCCCGTTCCTTGGCGCGGGCGTGTACGGTGGCACGCTGAGCCCGACGGTCGCGATCGAATCGCTTGGCGTCAACGTGCCGGACGGGAAGATCCCGGACGGCCTCGTCGCGGCCGCGATCGAGGCCCGGCGCGCACGCCAATTCGGGTTCGGCGCGGCCGAGATGGATCGCTCGAAGAAGTGGATGGCGGCGTTCTACGAGCGCGCGTACAACGAGCGCGACAAGACCGAGAGCAGCTCGTTCGCGCAGGAGTACCTCAATCATTTCCTGGAAGGGGAGCCGAGTCCCGGCATCGCGTACGAGTACGCGCTCGTGAAGCAGCTCCTCCCTGGCATCGATGCGCCCGAAGTATCCGACCTCGCGAAGGCGCTCCTGAGTGATCGCAGCCGGGTGGTGCTCGCCGTGTCTCCGCAGAAACCCGGCGTCTCCGTTCCGACTGAGGACGACATCCGCAAGGCGCTCGCGGGGGCGGAATCAACGGCGCTGACGCCCTGGACCGATACCACGGCGAACCGCGAGCTGATCGAGCACAAGCCGGAGCCGGCGGCCATCACCTCGCGAAAGACGCTGCCCGAGGTCGAGGTCACCGTGGTGCGCTTCGCCAACGGCGTGGAAGCGTGGCTCCGCCCGACGGATTTCAAGAACGACCAGATCGTGTTCACGCTGAACGGCAAAGGAGGAACCTCGCTCGCCGCGCCCTCGGATTTTCCCGAGGCATCGCTGGCGGCAACCTATGTGAACCTTTCCGGCGCCGCCGGCCTGAAGGCGCTCGACATCGAGAAGCTGCTCGCGGGCAAACTCGTGAACGCCAACCCGTTCATCTCGTACTCGACGCAAGGAGTCTCGGGCTCCGCGCCGCCGGCGCAGCTCGAAACGGCGCTGCAGCTCCTGTACGCGAAGTTCACGCAGCCCGGCGACGACCCTCAGGCGTTCGATCTGATGAAGCGCCAGCTCTCCGCGGCCATCGTCAATCGCCTGTCGAACCCGAGCGCCGTCTTCAACGACAAGCTGGAAGCGATCAACACGTCGCACCACTACACGGCCCAGCCGCTCACCGTCGAGCGCGTCAGCGCGCTCGACCGGAGCAAGATGGTCTCGTTCTACCGCAGCCGCTTTGCGAACGCGTCGGGTTTCACGTTCTTCATGGTCGGTGCGTTCAAGACGGAGGAGGTCCTTCCGCTCCTCGCGCAGTACATCGGTACCCTCCCCGCGAATTCGTCGGCCGGTCCATCGACGTTCCGCGACATGGGCATTCACTTTCCAACGGACGTGCAGCGGGCGACCGTGGAGAAGGGACAGGAACCGCGCAGCCAGACGGTCATGAGCTTCTTCGCCGATCCGCCGATCGATCCGATGGAGC
>JAICSD010000152.1 GCA_025937075.1 Vicinamibacteria bacterium
GACCCGAATGCACTCGTTGGGCAATCGGCATCGACTGCGTCAGTCACCCGGCATCGACGATTTCTCAGCCGGCATTGACGAGGATCAGCGTCAAGCCGCCGCATTCGCGTGTACGGCCGCGCCGAGCAATCCTGCTTCGGGATTGAGGATCACGGACACCGGTATGGTGGCGACGACATCGCGGAGCGGCGCCTTCGAGAGGAAGGCATCGAGGAAGCCGCCGGACTGGAGGACAGGAAGAATCTTCGGCGCGATGCCGCCGCCGATGTAGATGCCGGCGGTGGCAACCGATCGCAGCGCGAGATTGCCCGCCTCGGCGCCATACGCGTTGGCAAACAGGTCGAGCGCTTCGCGGCAGCAGCTGCAGCGTCCTTCCATCGCGGATCGGCTGATGGCCGGCGGGAGATCCGCGATATCGTCCACGCGACCCACGCCCGCGCACAGACGCTTGGGGACGCGCGCGGCGGGGGAGAGGAACTCCGTCGATCCGCCAAAGGCGTCGTGCGTGAACTGGTAGATGTTCACGAGGCCGGGGCCGGACAGAATGTGCTCCACGCTCACGCGGCCGTAGTTGCGCGTGAGGACCTGCAGCATCTCGATCTCGCGCGGGGTGCGCGCCGCCCAATCCGCGTGGCCGCCCTCGGACGCACTCGGGACGAACCGGCCGTCGATGTTGTGCAGGAGCGCTTCGCCCAGCCCGGTGCCCGCGGCGATCACCGCGGCGTTGCCGTTCGGCTGTGCGACGCCGTGCTGCAGAATTGCCAGCTCGTCCCCTTCGAGCACCGGCACCGCGTACGCCATCGACTGCAGATCGTTCAGGATGTGGACGTGGCGAAGACCCGACGTGGCGGTGACCTGCGCGGCGTCCACGAGCCACGGCACGTTCGTGAGCCGCGCCACCTGCTCGGTGATCGCGCCCGCCACGCCGAAGGTGACAGCTTCGATCCGTCTGGGCTCGAGATTCCCCGCCTTCAGGAACTCGCGGATCATTGGCGTGAGGCCGTCGTAGTCGAGCGTGACGAACTCGCCGACCTCGATCGGCCGCGGACGCTCGGGCGCGCGAGCGAACAATCCCAGGAGCGTCTTCGTCCCTCCGATATCTCCGGCTAAAAGCATCGGCGCTATTATGCGTCGGGGCGCTTGACTTTCATGCGCCCGTGTCTCATCTTTGCGCCGAATGACGTCGTCTCCGTCATCGGCCGGCGGGCCCGTGTTCGCCGGTCACGTGGTGGCCTTCACCGGAAAGCTCGCAACGATTGGCCGCCGCGACGCGCACGCGCTCGTCACGCAGCTCGGCGGAGATGTCTCGGAAGACGTCACCGCCCGCACGACGATTCTCGTGGTCGGCGACAACGCGGCGCGCGAGGAGGATTCGAGCAAGCTGCGGCGCGCCGAACAGGTGAACGCCAGGACGCCGGGGCAGATTCGAATCATTCCCGAGGCGGAGTTCTGCCGCTTGGCAGGCATCGAGTCCGGCGATTCGCTCCGCCGGCAGTTCTACGGCGTGCGCGACATCCGCAGCCTCTATCCCAAAATCGGCGAGAACCACCTGCGCTATCTGGAGAAGTGGGGTCTGATCCGGCAGGCCGCGGCGACGCGCACCGAACGCTTCTACACGTTCTCGGATCTCGCGACGGTCAAACAGCTCGCCTCGGATCTCGAACGCGACGTGCCGCTGAAAACCGCGCTGCGAGCCCTGATGGCGCAGCGCGAAGGGCAGCTCATGTTCGACTTCCATGCGTCGGGCAGCGCGCCCGCGAAGGTCGTCACGCTGCCGTCACGGCACGCGAAGCGCGTCCCCGATCGTGCCGGCGCGCCGCTGCCGACGAACGCGTTTCCATTTCCCGATCCGCAGGCGGCGCTCGCAGCCAAGTACTTCATCGAGGGCTCGAAGCTCGACGATGGAGACGATCGCAAGGTGGAGGAAGCGGCCGCAGCGTATCGCAAGGCGCTGGTGATCGACCCCGATCTCGTCCCGGCCATCGTCAATCTTGCGAACCTGCACTACGCGCGCGACGAGCTGATCGAGGCGCAGGCGCTCTACGAGCGCGCCATCGGGCTCGATCCGGACTGCTTCGAGGCGCACTTCAACCTCGGGAACATCCACCACGATCTCGGGCGGTACGACGAAGCGCTGTTGTGCTATCGCGATGCGGTGGCGCTCAATCCGGGCTACCCGGACGCCCACTTCTATCTGGCGGTCACGCTCGAGAAGACGGGCCATTCGGCCGAAGCCAAGCCGCACTGGAAGACATACCAGGAGCTTGCACCCAACGGCGAATGGATCGAGCTGGCGAAGGAATTCTCCGACTAGTACGTGTACTCGTTGCGTTCGCGCTTCTTCGGCGTGCGGCGCAGCTTGTAGAAGCCGCACTCGAGGCACCACGATTCGGCGCTGAAGCCTTCCTTGCCGGCAAACGGCAGCACGTCGCGGTGCGTGCAGAACTCCCCCTGTTCCGGCGTGGCGCGCCAGCGGCACGATTTGAATCGTTCTGCCGCCGGAGACAACGTCGGCGCCTGTTCCGCCGGGGCGGCCGCGTCGCGGGTCTCAGTCTCTGCGGGGGCGGGGGTCTCGAAAGGGTTGGTTTCGTCGATCATCCCTGTAACTCAGGCCCGAACGATCGCTGCAGCGCTTCGAGCGCGCGCAGCTCCTCGGGCGCGACGAGCGTCAGGGCGGTGCCGGTGGCCGCCGCGCGGCCCGTGCGTCCGACCCGATGCACGTAAGTTTCTCGTGAAGACGGCACCTCGAAGTTCACCACGTGGGTGATGCCGTCGATGTCCAGCCCGCGCGCCGCGACGTCCGTTGCCACCAGCACGTGATATCGCCCGCTGCGGAATCCTTCCACCGCCGCCGTGCGCTGCTGCTGCGTCCGATCGGCGTGCAGCGCCGCCGCCTTCAGGCCGACGCCCGCCAGCTTCCTCGCGAGCCGCTCGGCGCCGTGCTTCGTGCGCACGAAGACGAGCACCGGACCCGCCGTTCGTCGAAGAAATTTTGCGAGCCATTCGGTCTTCTGCGCCGCCGGGACGCTCTCCACGGCGTGCGTGATGCTCTTCGCGGGGCGCCCTGCCGATCCGACCTGGACGTACTTGGCCTCCTTCACGACTTCGTCCGCCAGCTTCATCACATCCGCCGGCATCGTCGCGGAGAAGAGCAATGTCTGGCGCTCGGCGGACGGCAGCGTGGAAACAATCCGCCGGACATCGGGCCAGAACCCCATGTCCATCATGCGATCCGCTTCGTCGAGGACCAGCGTGTCGACGCGCGTGAAATCCACCGCCCCGTTCCGCTGGTGATCCATCAGGCGCCCCGGCGTGGCGACGACGATGTCGACGCCGGCGCGAAGCGCACGCTCCTGCGCGTCCATGCCGACGCCGCCGTAGACGGCGATGCTGGTCAGGTCCGTGTGATACGTGAAGCCCTGCACGTCGTCCTCGATCTGCACGCAGAGCTCGCGCGTGGGCGCGAGGACGAGGACGCGCGTGAAGCCGCATTCATCGGGCCGTTCGGTGCGCGCTCTCAAGAGACGATCGAGGATCGGCAGCACGAACGCGGCGGTCTTGCCCGTCCCCGTGTCGGCGCAGCCGATCACGTCGTGGCCGGCCAGCGCGATCGGGATGACGGCGCTTTGCACGGGCGTCGTCGCTTCGAAGCCGCGAAAACGGATGCCTTCGAGCAACGCCGGGTTCAAGGGCAGCGCGTCAAAGGCGATGGGAGTCGGGTCGTAATCGGCCTGCGGCCGTTCGACTGCCGGCGTAACGGCCTGTACGTGCGGACGGGCAGGCGTGCCGGCGCGCCGGACTCGCCCGCGTCTGCGTCGGCGAGGCCCGGAAGTTTGAGTTGTGTGGGAATCCAAGGGTTTTGTCAGCGAGCGCGGAAGGTGATGATGCCGCGAACGGGATCGTAAGGAGAAACCCCAACGGTCACGCGATCCCCCGGCACGACTTTGATTCGGAAGCGGCGCATCCGGCCGCTGAGCTGCGCGAGCACCTCATGACCCTGGTCGCACTGCACGCGATACAACCCGCCGCTGTGAACCGCCACGACCGTGCCCTGCACGTCTATCAGATCATCCTTGCTCAATTGCTATCCTTTCCGATCAAAGAGTGTGCCACATCGAACCGTCGAATGCAAACGTTATGCTCGGTAGCCGATGCGTCTGTAGGGGCACGTCTTCAGACCTAGCTCAGAGCGCGCGGACGGCGGCTTCCACGCGTCCGGCAAGGTCCGCGTAATCGTTGCCGTGCAGTGACATAGCGGCACCGAACGCGCACCGGGCTCGGCCGATCGTGGGGAACCATGCGCGGTGGTGCAAGATGCGATCGAGCCCGTCGAGCCGAACGGGCACGACGGGCACGTCGAGCCGCGAGGCGATCATCCCGATGCCCGGCTGAAAGCGATTGATCTCGCCGTGCTCGGTCCGGTGCCCTTCAGGAAAGATCAAAACGGAGAAGCCGCTCCCGAGCATCTCGCCGATGTACCGCAGCGTCTGCCGTGTCCCCTTCTCGCGCTGCGGCAGGGGGAACGCGTTGAAGAAGAATGCGGCGAGGTAGTAGTTCAGGCTGTTGGTGAACCACGCCAGGCGTCCGAACTGTTCCGGGTAGAAGTGCGCCTTGAAAAACTCCTTCGCCATCGCCGGCGCGACGCGGTACCGGAACTTCGGCGGCAGCGAGTCGAGAATGACCGGCACATCGAAGTGGCTCTGGTGATTGGACGCGAAGATCACGGGTCCGTCGACCGCGCCGAGGTGCTCGAGCCCGTCGACCTTCACGCGCGCGAATATGCGTCCGAGCGGCAGAATCCACGTCGGCAGGCTCGCGCGGCGGATTCCCCGCACCGGCAGCGATCGGCTCCAGCGCGGGAAGTCGATCACTTCCATGTCCGCGCTCGCAGCGGGCCTGAAACCGCCCGACGATGCTGCCTGGCCGTAAGGTCCGCCGGGCGATGCGGCATGCTCGGGCATCGACGCGGGCTCCACGAGCCTCGTCAAATCCGCGACGGTCTGGCTTCCCGCAAACGCCCCTTCGTCGACGGTGACCTGAAACGCTTCTTCGAGCGCCATCATCAGCTCGACGCGCTCGAGCGAGCTGAGGCCCAGCTCGTCGATCGTCGTCGTATCGGCGATCTGTCTGCCCGGAGCGAAGCGCGCGAGAATTGACGAGACGTCGCGGTGCCCTCCCGCGGATGGCGCGGCAGGACGCTGGCCTGCGAGCCACTGGCGCAGCTCACGCCGTTTCAGCTTCCGCGTCCCTTCCGTGCGCGGCAGCGCGTGTTCCGGCCAGAGGACCGCGCCACGGATCCTCTGATGATCCGCGAGCGACGCGTTCGCGCGCCGCACGATCTCGTCGAGATTCGCACCGGGCTCGAGCACCACGATTGCCTGCACGCGCTCGGCGTTCGTGCCTGGTGTTGCCGCTCCAACCACCGCCGACTCGCGCACGCCTGGCTGCTCATCGAGCGCGCGTTCGACGTCCTCGGGAAACACGTTCAGCCCCTCGGGCGTCACGATCATTTCCTTTTTGCGCCCGCGGATGTGGAGCTGGCCCTCCGCATCGAACTCCCCGATATCGCCCGTGTGGAACCAGCCGTCCTCGAACGCGGCGCGCGTTTCGTCGGGGGCGTTGAAGTACCCGCGCGTGACGTTCTCGCCGCGTACGAGAATCTCCCCGTCGTCTGCGATCTTCACCTCGACGCCCGCGATGGGTTTGCCAACGGCTCCGCGCGCGGCGTGGAACGGGTGATTCAGCGTCACGATCGGCGCCGTTTCGGTCAGGCCGTATCCCTGGACGACCAGGAATCCGAGGCGTCCCCAGAACGCCTCCAGCTCGGGGTCGAGCGGTGCAGCCCCGACGACCATCGCCCAGAATTTCAGGCCGAACATCCGGTGCACGCGGCGGTAATGCCACCAGCGGCGCGCCCAGTGCATGCCGGCAGGCGTGGGCTCTGCCGCCTCGGGGACCTGCCGCACCACGTAATCGCGGAGCACCTCGAGGATCTTGGGTACGCAGACGAGAACGGACACGCGCCGTCCGCGAATCTGGCGGACGATGTCCTCGGGCGCGTAGCTGCGCGTGAACAGCACGAGCCCGCCGAGCATCGGCGGCACGAACGTCGCCATCGCCTGGCCGAACATGTGGCTGAGCGGCAGCAGATTGAGAAATCGGATCGGCTTGAACGGCCGCGCGTACTTCTTGTACTTCGCGACCTCGCGCTCGATCGGCACGATGTTCGCGAGGATGTTGCGGTGCGTGAGGACGACGCCCTTGGGATCCGCCGTTGCGCCGGAGGTGAAGATGATCTCGGCGGTGGCGTCTGCGTCGGGCGTGTGCGTGGGAAATTCCGTGGCTTCCGCCTTCAGGCGGAAGAGTTCATTGAGCCGCCAGACCGACCGTTCCGTTCCGAGCGCGTCGGCGTCGACGACGTCACCGACGAGGATCGCCTGTGCATCGACGATCGCCGCCACGCGAAGAAGAAAATCTGCGGACGCGCGGTAGTCGATCGGAACGATCACGACGCCTTGGAGCAGCGCACCCCAGAACGCGGCGACCCATTCCGGGCGGTTCTCGCTCCACACCGCGATCTTGCCGCCGTGCGCGATGCCCGCGTCCCGCAGATGCGCTGCGAACGCGTGCGCGCGCCGGCCCACGTCGCCGTACGTCCACGTCCACGTGCGGTAGCCGTCGTCGTACGTGAGGAACGCGGCCGCGGACTCCGGCGCATCGGGAGCCGCGATATCGCCGAAGAAGTCGAGCAGCGTCCGCCGCATCATCGCCATGAATTATGATGGAAAATCGATGGCTCTCCCGCCGGTCTTCGCGGCCAGCGCGCTCTACGACAACCTGCTCCAGGCCGCGCTCCGGCAGTTCTTCGAGCGAGCGACGTTCGAGACGGAGGCGACGCCGTCGCTCTCATCCGACGGACGCCTCGCGATCGAGCCGACCGGCGATCCCACGGAACTGGCCGTGCGCTGGTTCGGCACCCGGCACGTGCTCCGCGTACCGGCCGCGCGTGCGTTCACCGCGCACGAGATCCGTCTGGCGCGCGCGATCGGCTCGGTCCTGACGGCGCGCTACCGCGCAATCTTCGATCCGCGGCAGATGGTGGAGCGCGGGGATCTGTTCCGCGGCGCGATCGAAGATCGCTACATCGCGGCGTTCCTCGACGATGCACCGGCGCGACCGGCGCAGTCGCGCGCCGATCTGATTGCGGCCGTGATCGAAGTCCTCCGCGTCGCCGCGCTCTCCAGCTACGAGAACCGCGCGATTTCCTCGGGCGTCCTTCTTCTCGAAGGCCAGGCGGATCCGCTCAATCCCGGCTCCGCGCCAAACCCGCAGGCGTATCACTACTCGCAGGCGCTCACCTCGCTCAAAAGCTTCTATCGCGTCTGCGACGGCATCGAAACGCTGTTTCTCGTCAACGCGGATGGCATCGTACTGGACATCATCGACCTCGAACGATGGCGCGGGAACGCCGACGCGCATCTGGAAGTCACGTGTCCCGACGCCTATCGCGCGCACGCGCTGGGCACCGCCGGCAACCGCAACATCTGCGTCGTCCTCAGCCCCAACCACGAGATCAAGGTGTTTGCCGAGGGCGTTCAGATGTTCAGCTTCAGCAACGCGCGATGGCACCTGCTCGATCTCCAGTCGAAGTACGAGCTGTGGTCCGCCGCGGTCGGCGATCGGGCCCTGGCCGAGCGTCTGCTCCAGACGGCGCTGGACCTCGCGGACGCGCGTCAGGGAGCGCTGTTCGTGGTGCTGCGCGACGGGGCGTCCTTGCCGCTCCTCGTCGCGCCGCTCGACCAGCTCGACTCCCCGCTGATGGCGTCGGCAACGGCCCACGGTGCGCCAAGCCGGACGCAGCTCATGTACATGCTGCGCGGACGAACCGCGACGACCATCGATACGGCGGTGTTGTGCGGTCTGGCGCGTATGGACGGTGCGATGGTAGTGGACACGAAGGGCCGGCTGCTCGCCGTCGGCGCGATCCTGCTGCACGCCGAACCGGTCCAGCCGCACTCGCTCTTCGTGCTCGAAGGCGCCCGGACGACGGCGGCGATGGCGGCGGCGCGCTACGGGCCGGTCCTGAAGGTGAGCGAGGACGGCGGGATCACGTTCTACGATGGGCAGGAGAGGATCTGGGATATCTGAGGAGGTTGGATCTTAATTCGTGGCTTCCGCCTTCAGGCGGAAGACAGGAGCTGCTGATGAAGCGATCGATTCTCGTTCTGGGATTACTGTCGTGGATGGCGGCGCCGGCCGCGGCGCAGGGACCAGCGGATCCACATGCGGGTCACGCGATGGAGGCGCAACGGGCGCCGGCCGCGTCGAACGCGCCGCGCAACCAGAACCTGCCGCCGGATGCTGACGCTGCACCAGCACAGCTCGAGGCGTCTCCACGGCACAGCGAGTGGGTCGACATCAAGAACGGCAACGGGGCGGCGATCAAGTCGTTCGTCGTCTATCCCGAGCGCAAGGACAACGCGCCGGTCGTGATCGTGATCCACGAAATCTTCGGCCTGAGCGACTGGGTGCGCGGCGTTGCCGACCAGCTCGCCAAGGAAGGGTTCATCGCGATCGCGCCGGATTTCCTCTCCGGCAAGGGACCGAATGGCGGCGGGTCGGAGGCGCTCGGCCAGAACGCGCAGCAGGCGATCCGCTCGCTGCAGCCCGCTGATACCAATGCCATTCTCGATGCGGTGCGGACGTACGCGCTGTCCATCCCGTCGTCGAACAAGAAGGTCGCGACGATCGGATTCTGCTGGGGCGGCGGCACGAGCTTCCGTTACGCGCTCTCGCAGCCTGCGCTGAACGCCGCGGTGTCGTACTACGGTCCGATGCCGACCGACGCGGCGGCGTACGAGAACGCGAAGGCGCCGATTCTCGGGCTGTACGGCGGGAACGACAACCGTGTGAACGCGACGATCGATCCCGCGAAAGCGGAGCTCGCGAAACATCACGTGACCTACGAGCCGCACATCTTCGACGGCGCGGGGCACGGGTTCCTGCGGCAGCAGAACGGCAACGAGCAGGCGCCCGGCAACATGAAGGCGACGGAGCAGGCCTGGCCGCTCACGCTTCAGTTCCTGCGAAAGTACACAGGAGCTCAGGAGACCAAGAGGTAATAACAGGAGCTCAGGAGACCAAGAGGTAATAACAGGAGCTCAGGAGACCAAGAGGTAATAACAGGAGCTCAGGAGACC
>JAICSD010000201.1 GCA_025937075.1 Vicinamibacteria bacterium
AGGCGGCCCGAACGAGGCCCATCCCGCCCGTCGCGAGAATCACGGCGACCTCGCGCGCCTTCATCAGCTCCTGCGTTCCCTCGAGCGTGACGGTCGTCATCCAGGTGATCGCGCCGTCGGGAGCTCCAGCGCGCCGCGCGGCCTCGTACATGATCTCCGCCGAGCGCGTGATGCATCGGACGGCGGCCGGATGCGGGCTGATGACGATCGGGCAGCGCGCTTTCAGCGCGATGAGGATCTTGTAGATGGCAGTGGACGTCGGGTTCGTCGACGGAACGATCGCGGCAACGACGCCGAACGGCTCGGCGATCTCGATGACCTTGCGGTCGTCGAGGCGCCGCACGACCCCGACCGTCTTCATCGGTCGGACGAACTTGTAGACCTTCTCGGAGGCGAAGAGGTTCTTCTGGACCTTGTCCGCAACGACGCCGTAGCCGGTTTCTTCGCAGGCCAGCCGCGCCAGGGCTTCGGCGTGCGGCGTCACCGCCGCAGCCATCGCGTCCACGATCGCGTCGATCTGTTCCTGAGTGAATTCAGCGAGGGCCGGCGCTGCGGCCTTGGCGCGGCGCGCCAGGGAGCGCGCTTCCGCGATCGACGCGAGGTCGCGGTCCGTTTGCGCCTGGGGAGAGGCCATAGGGCTGATGCGCGGCTACAGGGCTTTCTCTTTTGGTGCCTTGGGCAGCACTTTCTCGACCTCGCTGTGGGGCCGCGGGATGACGTGGACGGAGATCAGCTCGCCGACGCGGCGTGCAGCCGCGGCGCCGGCGTCCGTCGCGGCCTTGACCGCGCCGACATCACCGCGCACCATGACCGTCACGTACCCTGCGCCGATATATTCCTTCCCGACGAGGACGACGTTCGCCGCCTTCACCATTGCGTCAGCGGCTTCGATCGATCCGATCAGCCCGCGCGTTTCGACCATCCCGAGTGCTTCCAAACGATTCTCCTCTGTCCGCGTCAGTCCGCGTCGTCCGCGGCCCTTTATCGCGTGGTCCGCGTATTCCGCGGAGGCTAACATATTGCCGGATCAGCCACAACTGCGGTACGATCCGCCGCGGCCGATGTCCGGCTCGCCTTTTTCATTCAGCGTATCTTTCATGCACACGTCGGTAAGGCTGCCGCTCGTCGCGGTGGCGCTTCTTTCATGCGTGACGGCCGCCGCCTGCCGGCACAAGCAGGACAACGAACCCGCGGTCGCGACGCCGTCGCTCGCGCTCAGCAAGGATCGCGTTCCGATCGGCAGCGCTGTGACGCTGACGTATAAGTTCGACGTCGCGCCCAACGCGTCATTCGACCGCAACTACTACGTCTTCGTGCACGTGCTCGATCCGGAAGGGGAGCAGATGTGGAACGACGACCATCTGCCGCCGGTCCCTACGACCGCCTGGAAACCGGGCCAGACCGTCGAGTACAAGCGGACGATCTTCGTTCCAAGCTACCCATACATCGGCGAGGCCATCGTGCGGGTGGGCCTCTACGATCCTCCAACCGGTCGTCGTCTGCCCCTGAATGCGGAGGAGGCGTCCCGCCGCGAGTACGTCGTCAAGAAGTTCCAGATTCTTCCCTCGTCGGAGAACGTCTTCCTTATATATAAGGATGGCTGGCACCCGGCCGAGGTCGATCCGAAGAATCCGTCGAACGAATGGCAGTGGACGAAGAAGACGGCCACGCTGTCGTTTCGGAATCCCCGCAAGGATGCGACGTTCTACCTGGAATTCGACGCCCGCCCGGATCTCTTCAGTGCGCCGCAGCAGCTGACGATTCGGATCGGATCCGGCATCGTTTCCCAGTTCGCCGCCGACGGGAAGGAGCCGACGCTGAAGATCATTCCGCTTCAGGCTGCCCAGTTGGGGTCTGCGGACATGGTGGACCTCGTCATCGACATCGACAAGACCTTCAGCCCGGGCAAGGGAGACCCCCGCGAGCTCGGGATCCGCGTCTTCCACGCCTACCTCGAACCGAAGTAGTTGGCGAGCAGGGGGTCAGGCCCCGGCGGTGCCAGAGTACGGGGTCTGACCCCCTGCTCTGACCCTCCGGGGTCAGACCCTCGCAGCCACGGAATGGCGCGACTGTAGTGATTCTGGACACCCGGACAGGCCGGGTGGTAGGATCGTTCGTCCAATGAACATGCGACGAGGGGTTCGGCTCTCGGCGGTCCTCTGTGCGCTTCTGCTGACGGCCGGCGTCGGGGAAGCGCGGGCGGAGATCGTGTTCCTGAGCTCCGGCCGCACACTGTCGATCAAGTCTCATCGGGAAGAGGGCGATTCACTTGTCCTGACGCTCCGATCTGGCGGGGAAGTGACCTGCGCGAAGTCGCTGGTGGACAAGATCGTGCCCGACGAGGTGCCCCACCCCGATTCCGAGCCGGAACAGCAACCGGCGGCCGCGGCGCAGGAAGAGGAACAGGCGGACGTCCAGTCGCTCCTCCAGGCGACGCCGTACGGAGAGATTATCTCCGCTGTCTCCGAGGCCCACGGCGTAGACCCGTTGCTGGTTCGAGCGCTCATTCAGGTCGAATCCAAGTACAACCCGCGCGCGCGGTCGGCCCGGGGCGCGATGGGTCTGATGCAGTTGATGCCTCAGACTGCGCGCGAGTACAGGGTGCGCAACCCCTACGATCCTCGCGCCAACATCGAAGCGGGGATCAAGAAGCTGAAGACGCTGATCGACAAATGGGGCGTGGAGCTTGGGCTCGCCGCGTACAACGCCGGCGAAGGCGCCGTCATGCGATTCAACGGTGTCCCGCCGTATCGCGAGACGCAGAGCTACGTCTCGCGGATTCTGTCGATCGCGGGCCTGCGGTAGTGTTTCGCGGCCCTTTTGAGGGCCGCCACCACGCCTATCAGAGCCACGCTCCCTCGCCGGCGGTCTAACCAGAAGAGCCCGCCGCCTGCCGCGGCTGGTATAATTCCTCGGAGCGCTTGCCCATAATGTCCACTACAGTAAGGCCTTGCGCCGGGCCGTCGGAGCGCGGCCGCTAGGCGATGGAATATCGCTGCCGTCTCGGCACGCCGGGCGGGGACGTCATCGAAGGCATTTACGTCGCAGACAGCGAAGCCCGGCTCCGCCGCGAGTTCGAGGAGAAGGGCCTGTATGTCCTCGGCATTCGTCAGGCGGGCCGCCGCGCGCTGGCCGGGATCGAGCTGCCACGCCGGCGCCGTGTCCCGAGCCGCGAGTTCCTCGTGTTCAACCAGGAGCTCGCGACGCTGCTGAAAGCCGGCATGCCGCTCGTCCAGTCACTGGACATCCTGCGGCGGCGGGTGTCGAATCCCATCTTCAAGAGCATTCTGGACGACGTGTACGATCGGGTGCGCGCGGGCAGCGCGCTCTCGGAAGCGTTCGACGCCCACGGTCAGCTGTTTCCCGGCGTCTACACGGCGTCGCTGCTCGCGGGCGAGAAGTCGGGCAATCTCGAGCAGGTGCTGCGCCGCTACGTCAGCTACGTCAAGGTCGTCTCGAGCGTGCGGCGAAAGACGGTTTCCGCGCTGGTCTATCCTGCGATTCTCCTGCTCCTCTCGCTCGTCGTCGTCACGATCATCGTCGTGCGCGTCGTGCCGGAGTTCGGCGCGTTCTACAACCAGTTCGGCCACGAGCTGCCATGGTCCACGCGGCTCATCGTCACCATCTCGGACGTGGTGACGCACTATATTCTGCTGATCCTCGCCGTTGCCGCCGCCCTCGCGTTGACCGCGTGGTGGTGGGTGACACTGCCCGGCCAGCGGCGGCGTCTCGATCGTCTGATCCTCAGGGTACCGGCACTGGGAGCGATTGCACAGAAGTTCTCGACGTCGCAGGCGGCGCGGACGCTGGCGACGCTGCTCGGCGGCGGCATTCCGCTCGTGAACGCGCTCGAAGTGTCATCGCGTTCGTTGAGCAATCAGTACATGGCCGGGGAGTTTCAAACCGCGGCGCAGCAGGTGCGTGAGGGGCGCGCCCTCGCGCTGGCACTGCAGGACAGCGGCGCGTTCCCGGACGTCGCGATCAAGATGGTCGAGGTCGGTGAGTCCACGGGCGCGCTCCAGGAGATGCTGAACAGCCTCGCAGATTTTTACGACGAAGAGATCGAGACGAACCTCGCACGCTTCGTGACGCTGGTCGAGCCGATCCTGCTGGTGATCATGGGCATCATCATCGCGAGCCTGCTGCTCGCGCTCTACCTGCCGCTCTTCAATCTGTCCTCGGCGCTGCGGTGAGGTGAGGTAAGGCTGCATGGACGTCAACATTCAAAACCCCGCGGGCGACCCCGCGGATCTCTACGCGGATTCGGTTGCACCGCAGCAGACGCCCGCCGAGCAGGCTGCCGAAGCCGCGCAGGCGCGCCGGCTCGCGGAGCGCTATCGGCTGCCGTTCCTCGATCTCGCGCATTTCAACATCGACCACGATCTGTTCCGGTCCATTCCAGCGGAGCTGATGCTGCGCTACGGTTTCGTGCCGTACCGCCGCGACGGGCAGGCGCTCGTCATCGTCGTCTCCGATCCGACCGATCTCCCGATGATCGACGAGCTGGGGATGCTCCTGGGCACGCCGATCAGGGTCATGGTGGGCGCTCCCTCGGCGATTCAGGCCATCCTCAAGAAGAGCGAGAGCTCCACCCGGGTGCTCGAGGAGGCGACCGAGAGCTTCCAGCTCCAGATCCTGCGCGAGGACGAATCCGGCGACGATCAGCTCACCGTCGAGAAGCTGACGACCGACGCGAGCCCGGTGATCCGGCTCGTGGACACGACGATCTACACCGCCATTCAGCGGCGCGCGAGCGATATTCACATCGAAACGCAAGACGACGCGGTGTACGTGAAGTACCGCATCGACGGCGTGCTGCAGCCCGCGATGCGCCCTATCGACAAGCGCTTCCACAGCACGATCATCTCCCGCGTCAAGGTCATGGCGGAGCTCGACATCGCGGAGAAGCGCATTCCGCAGGACGGCCGCTTCAAGCTGCGCCTGCCGGGCAAGACGATCGACTTCCGTGTCTCGGTCATGCCGAGCGTGCACGGCGAGGACGCCGTCATTCGAATCCTGGACAAGGAATCGATCAGCGAGCAGTTCCACGAGCTGCGGCTGGACATCCTCGGCTTCCCCGAGCAGGAGCTGAAGCGTTTCCGAAAATACATAGCCGAACCGTACGGCATGGTGCTCGTGACGGGCCCGACGGGCAGCGGCAAGACGACGACGCTGTATGCGGCGCTCTCCGAGATCAAAACGGTCGAGGACAAGATCATCACGATTGAGGATCCGGTCGAGTACCAGTTGAAGGGCATCACGCAGATCCCCATCAACGAGAAGAAAGGACTCACGTTCGCGCGAGGGCTGCGCTCGATCCTGCGCCACGACCCCGACAAGATCATGGTCGGCGAGATCCGCGACAACGAGACGGCGCAGATCGCCATCAACTCGGCGCTCACGGGGCACCTCGTGTTCACGACCGTGCACGCCAACAACGTCGTCGACGTGCTGGGGCGCTTCCTGAACATGGGCGTCGAGCCGTATCAGTTCGTGTCGGCGCTGAACTGCGTGCTCGCGCAGCGGCTGGTTCGGAACATCTGCGTGCACTGCAAGCGGCGGGCGAAGATCACGCGCGATCAGCTCGTCGAGTCCGCGATGGATCCGACGCTCGCGGACAGCGGGCTGTTCTTCGAAGGCGCCGGGTGCATCGAGTGCGGCGGCACGGGGTACAAGGGCCGCACGGCCATATGCGAGCTGCTGGATTTGACCGATAACATCCGCGAGATCATCCTGGAGCGCCGGCCGACGTCCGAGGTGAAGAAGACAGCCCGCGAAGAAGGGATGCGATCGCTGCGCGAGTCGGCCGTCGAGCGCGTTCTCGCAGGCGTGACGACGCTGCGGGAAGTCAACAAAGTGACCTTCGTCGAATGAGCCGTCTGCCGTCGTTTCTCGTGAGCGCGCCGCCGCCGATCGGCATCGAGATCGCGTCCGATCGGGTGACGGCCGTCGCGCTCGGACGTCAGGGCGGCGGACACATGGTCGCCGGCTATGCCGTCGAGCGGCTCATCCCGGGCGTCGTCACCCCGGCGCTCAACAGCGCCAACATCCACGATCACGAAGCGGCGGCGGCAGCGGTCCGATCGGCGCTCGAGAAGCTTGGCACGCGAACACGCCGCGTCGCGCTCGTGATCCCGGATACCGCGGCGAAGGTGTCGCTCCTCCGGTTCGAGAAGGTACCGGGGGCTTCGGATCTCGACCAGTTGATCCGGTGGCAGGTCAGGAAGGCGGCGCCCTTCAAGCCGGAAGAGGCGGAAATCTCGTGGGTTCCCGCGGCAGCCCTGCCCGACGGCGGCCGTGAGTTCCTCGTGACGCTCGCGCGCCGCGACATCATCGAGAGCTACGAGCGCGCATGCGCCGCAGCCGGCGCGTACGCGGGGATCGTCGATCTCGCCTCACTCAACCTGATCAATGCGGCGCTCGCGGCGCCTTCGAGTGCGTCGTCGGGAGATTGGCTCGTTGTCCACGTGGCGGCCGATTACGCGACGCTTGCAATCGTGCGCGGCCGCGATCTCATCTTCTTCCGCACGCGGCAGCTCGAGGCCGAGGGGGACCTCGCCGATCTCGTGCACCAGACGGCGATGTACCACGAGGACCGCCTCGGCGGCAGCCGCTTTGCCCGGGTCGTGCTCTCGGGCGCGTCCGCGCGCGGAGCCGACGCCGGCGAGCGCGCGCGGCGAGGACTCGAAGAGCGCCTCGGGGTCCGCGTCGAGCCGCTGGATTTTCGAGGCGGCGCTGCGATTACCGATCGCATCGCGGCCGGCCCTGAGCTGCTCGACGTGCTGGCGCCTGCAGTCGGGATTGTTCTCCGGGAGCGGGTCGCCTAGTGCTGCGCACCAATCTTTCGACCCGTCCGTTCTACAACGAGCGCGCGATTCACGTGCTGCTCGCGCTGCTCGCGATCGTCGTGGCCGCGATTGGCGTCTGGGAAGCGGCGCGCATCATCACGCTCTCGCGGTTCAAGACGGAGCTGACCGCGGCCATCGAGCGCGATCGCGACGAAGCGAACCGCCGCACGCGCGAGGCGGCGGACATCCGTCGAGGGTTGAACCAGAAGGAGCTCGCGACCGTCGCGGCCGCGGCGCGTGAAGCGAACGATCTGATCGAACGTCGAACGTTTTCGTGGACGCAGCTGTTCAATCAGCTCGAGGCGACGCTGCCCGAGGATGTCATGCTCACGGCCGTCCGGCCCGAGTTCAAGGACGGCGCCACGCATGTGAACATGGACATCCAGGGGCGCCGCACGGAAGACATCGATCGATTTTTCGAGCGCCTCGAAGCCACCGGTGCGTTCCACGACGTCGAGTGGAGCGCCGAGACGATCACCGAGGAAGGGCTGCACCACATGACGATGACGGCGGTGTACGCGCCGCCGAGTGAGGGCGTGCGGCGGACGGGCGCACCGGTCCCGCAGAAGAGGGCGCGATGACCGCTGTCCGGCGCGTGCTCGCGGAGAAGCGGAGCCTCGTCTATCCATTGACGCTCGCGGCGATCGTCTGCGGACTGATCTACGCCCTCGTCGTGTTTCCGCTCGGCCGCCAGGTGGCGAACGCCGAGGTGGAGGCACAGCGCCAGCGCGAACTGCTCCGCGCCGCACGTCTCGAGTACAGCTCCGCGAAGGGAATCGTCCAGGGCAAGGAGCAGGCGGACACGTCGCTGCAGAGGTTCTACAACGACGTGCTTCCGTCGGACGCCAGCACGGCACGCGGCATCACGTACCGGCGACTGGCGCAGCTCGCGCGCGACTCGAACCTGCGGCTCGAGCGCGGCACGAACGAGCGGAAGCCCGAGAAGGACAGCGCGCTCGAGAAGATCACGACGACGTACACGTTGTCGGGTGACTATCGGGATGTGCGGCGGTTCATCTACGCGCTG
>JAICSD010000210.1 GCA_025937075.1 Vicinamibacteria bacterium
ACTGCTCTGGGCGCCCGCGTATCTGATGACGGCTGCCGGCGTGTGGATCGCCGACCGCTCCGGTGCCACCTATCCGCTCGACGGCTACGGCCGTGTGTTTCAGGCGTCAGCCGGCTATACCGGCATTGCCGCCGCCACGCTCGCCGCCTGGCTGTCCTTCCTCACTGCCGCGACATTCTTCGATCGGCGAAGCGCCATCTGGGCCACGCTTGCGATCTGGCTCGCGTCGAGCGCGCTGTATTACTCCGTCATCTCGCCGACCTACTCGCACGCGCCGTCGATGCTCGCCGTGAGCGTGTTCTTCCTCGTTTGGATTCGAACCCTGCACGAGCAGCGTGTCGGACGCTACGCGCTGCTGGGCGTTCTCGTCGGGGTCGCCGCGCTGATGCGCTGGCAGGATGCCGTGCTCTTCGTAGTCCCCGCGCTCGATGCAGCGGTTCGATGGCGTACGGGCGGCTGGGCGGCGGCGCTTCAGCGCATCGCGGCCGCCGGAGCCGGCGCATTCGTCGCGTTTACCCCGCAGATGTTCGTCTGGGAGCGGCTATACGGCCATCCGCTGACGATCCCGCAGGGCGCCGCGTTCATGCAGTGGCAGTCGCCGGCGCTCGTGGCCGTACTGTTCTCCGACAACCACGGACTGTTCACGTGGACCCCGGTTATTGCGTTGGCCTGCGCAGGCCTCATCTGGCTCGTCCGGCGCGCGCCGCTCGCGGGCGCCGCATCGATCGCGTTCCTCGCCATTTCCTGGTACGTCAACGCCGCCGTGGCGGACTGGTGGGCGGGCGAAGCGTTCGGCGCGCGACGCTTCGTCGGCTGTTTTCCCATCTTCGTGCTCGGGACCGCGGCCGTGTTCGACCGCTGGAAGGGCCACCCGGCTCGAGCGGTGGCGTGCACGACCATCTTCACCGCGTTGACGCTCCTGCTGCTCGTGCAATATCAGGCGTTCATGCACGGCGCGCGGACGCTGGCGCCCTATCCAAAAGGATTCGAGCATTTGTGGCTCTCCCGTTTCGTCGTACCGTTTCGTCTTCTGGGAGCGATCGTGAAATGATGTCCATCCTCCGGAGTATTCCAGCATGCGCGTGTTGATCACCGGCGGCGCCGGGTTCATCGGATCTCATCTGTCGGACGCGTTGCTCGAGCGCGGCGACGAGGTGTTCGTCCTCGACGACTTGTCCACGGGCTCGATCGACAACATCGCGCACCTGAAGAATCACCCGAAATTCCACTACACGATCGACACGGTCACGAACGAGCCGGTGCTCGCCGAGCACATCGACCGCGCAGACGTCGTCGTGCACCTCGCCGCCGCCGTTGGCGTGAAACTCATCGTCGAGCAGCCCGTACACACGATCGAGACGAACGTCCACGGCACCGAAGTCGTCCTCAAGCACGCGAACAAGAAGAAGAAGCTCGTGCTCATCGCCTCGACGTCAGAGGTGTACGGCAAGAGCGCGAACGTGCCGTTCCACGAGGACGCGGATCTGGTGCTCGGGCCGACGCTGAAGCATCGGTGGGCGTACGCGTGCAGCAAATTGATTGACGAGTTCCTGGCGCTCGCCTACTGGAAGGAAAAGAAGCTGCCGGTCATCATCGTCCGGCTCTTCAATACCGTCGGGCCGCGGCAGACCGGCCACTATGGGATGGTCATTCCCACCTTCGTACGGCAGGCGCTCTCGGGCGCCCCCATTACCGTGTTCGGGGATGGAACACAGTCCCGCAGCTTTACGTACGTCGGCGACGTCGTACGCGCTATGGTAGCCTTGATCAACGAGCCAAAAGCCGTCGGGCAGGTCTTCAACATCGGCAACGGCCGGGAGATCACCATCGGCGCGCTCGCCGAACGCATCCGGGACGTGACCGGCAGTTCATCGCCGATCGTGACCGTGCCGTACGAACAGGCATACGAAGCCGGGTTCGAAGACATGCCGCGGCGGGTTCCGGCGATCTCGAAGATCCAGGCGCTCGTCGGGTACGCCCCGACGGTGGAACTCGACGAGATCCTGGCCCGCGTCATCGAATACAGTCGCCAGCAGTAGGTCTACAGCCCTTTCATGTCCCGATCGACGGGTGTCAAGTCCGCCCTGCGCCGCAGCGCCGAGTCGCTTCTGAAGCGCAATGCGAAGCCCGTTCGCCGCCTCCTGCTCGCCACGGGACGGGAGCGCGCGCCGCGCGTCCCCGACATCGTGCAGATCGAAAGCACGAACATGTGCAACGCCAAGTGCGTGTTCTGCCCTCGCGACGAAATGCATCGCGAGGAGGGGATCATGGACATGGCGTTGTACCGGAAGATCGTCGACGAGTGCGCAGACCTCGGCATCACGCACGTGCGGATGCACAACTACGGCGAGGCGTTTCTCGACCGGACGCTCGTCGAGAAGATCCAGTACGCGAAGCAGGCGGGCATCAAGGAAGTCGGGCTGATCAGCAATGGCTCGCTCATCACCGACCGGGTGGCGCACGGCATCGTCGACGCGGGACTCGACGCCATCAACATCAGCGTCGACGCGTCCGGGCGCGACGTGTTCGAGTCGACGCGCCTCGGGCTGAATTACGACAAGGTCATCGCGAACATCGAACGGCTCGTGCGCATCCGCGCGGAGTCCGGCAAGCGGCGGCCCAAGCTCATTCTGTCGTTCGTTCGCCAGAACAACTCCGCCGACGAGCAGGCGTTCATCGAACACTGGCGGAACATCGCCGACAAGATCCACATCACCGACCTGCACAACTGGGCGGGCACGCTCAACACGGAGTCGGATGTGAACTATCCCTGCTATCGTCCGTGGCTCACGTTCACGGTGCTGTGGGACGGACGCGTGTCGCTGTGCTGCGCCGACTTCGACGGCCGGACGGTGCTCGGCGACCTCCACACTTCGTCGATCCGCGAGATCTGGAACGGCGAGGCTTACCGCGACGTTCGCCGCCAGCATCTGGAAAGCGGCGGCCCGGAGATCTGCCGGTCCTGCGATCTGCCTCGCAAGGATTCCCCTCTCTGGATCGCTCGCCTGCGATAGCCCGCTCGCGAGATAACTACACAAATTCCAACTTCCAACTACACAAGGCGAAATCCCAAACTCCTCGAGTAGTTGGAGATTGCGGAGTTGTGTAGTTGACAGAGCCCTTGTCGAGCCAGCGGCCATTCAGATGGCCCGGACGTCCTATGAGGCGTATACTGGAAAATCCACTATGAAGACCACCCTTTGGCGCGGCCTGTACCTTTCGGCCCTCGCACTGCTTTTCGCGATCCCCGCCACGGCCGGGGAGCTGAAGCTCAGCATCAACTCGGGGCGAGTCACGCTGATCGCTACCGACGTTCCGCTCACGCAGGTGCTCCAGGAATGGGCGCGCGTGGGACATACGCGTTTCGTGAACGCCGAACGGCTCGGAGGCCCTCCGGTTACCGTTCAGCTCGTCAATGTCCCGGAAAAGGAAGCGCTCGACATCATTCTCCATTCGGCGAGCGGGTATGTCGCGGCGCCGCGGGCCCAGCTCGTCGCGGACTCGTCGCTGTATGACCGCATCATGATCATGCCGACGAGCGCCGCGCCTGCCGCGCTGCCCGTCACCACTACAGCCGCTGCGCCGCCGACGTTCCAGCGTCCGCAGATGCCGACGCCGATCGACGATGACGACGAGCCGGTGATGGTGAACGTGCCGCCGCCGGGGCCGCAGACGCCGAACTCACCGGCGCCGTTCGCGACGGTCAGGCCGGAGCTGTCGCAGCCGGGCGGGATGCCCGGACCTCCGACCGCGACCGGACCGGGGCAGACGACGCCAGGGCCGTTCCTCTCATCGACGCCAGGCGTCGTCGTAGGCGCGCCGGCAAATGGGCAGCCGGGCCAGCCCGGGCAGCCGAACCCGTATCAGCCGGCGGTCGTCAAGCCGGTTGGGCCGGGCGGGGGCGGTGGCGGCGGCGGGGCGTAAGCTACAATCCTCCGGGAATGGGCAGTCCACCGATGGTCCGGCGCGGCGAATACGCCGCGCGCGGCGAGTATCATCGTACGCCTGACCCCACCTGGGACTACTATCCGACTTACCTTGCGAAGCTCGAGGCGGTGCGCGCGTATCTGGACGCGCTGCCTCGAGGCTCGCGTGTGCTCGACGCCGGGTGCGGCGAAGGGGTGCTCGTCTCCGAGTACGCGGACCGGCTCGAGATCACCGGTGTGGACGCCAACTACGCGTCTGACCGCGTGACGCACGGTTCGGTGACCGCGCTGCCTTTCCCCGATGCGACGTTCGACCGCGCGCTGTGTCTGGACGTGCTCGAGCACCTCTCGTTCGAGGACCAGCCGCGCGCGCTCGGTGAGCTGCACCGGGTCCTCAAGCCTTCAGCCGAACTGCTGGTGTCGGTTCCCAATCTCGCGCACCTGCAGTCGCGCGTCCAGTTCGCGCTGCGGGGCCGGCTCATTCGCACCGCCTCAGAGCTGAAGCACCCCGGCGATCGACCCGCGGGCGAGTACGTGGAACTTGGACGACGTGCGGGGTTCACGCTCGTCCGACGCGCCGGCATCTTCCCCACCATTCCGGTCCTCACGCATTACATCCGGCGGCACCCGAAGGCGCTCGCACCGCTCCATCGCCTGCTGACGCGCGCACTGCCGGTTCCGGGGTGGTGCTTCCTGAACCTGCTCTTCTTCCGCAAGGGATAGACCGGCCGCTTGGGATCCAGACTTCGCGAGCTCTCGAAGAACATCACGATCTACGGCCTTGGCGACGTGGCGGTCTCGATCGTCAGCTTCTTCCTGCTGCCGATCTTCGTCGACTATCTCGACGCGCGGGACTACGGGGTGCTCGCGATCCTCGGCAGCATCGAAGTCGTCGGCAAGATCGTCTTCCGGTTCGGCCTCGACGGCTCCTTCATGCGGTTCTTCTACGACTGCGAAGGAGACGAGGACCGCCGGCGGCTCGCAAGCACCATCTTCTTCTTTCTGCTGGCGCTCAACGGAGTCGTGCTCGCGCCGCTCCTGATCGTCGCGCCGCAGATCGCCTCGCGGCTGTTCGGCACGAGCGGATACACGCTGGCGCTGCGCCTGCTCCTCGTGAACACGTTCGCGATCGGCTTCACCTTTCTCCCGTTCCACGTGCTGCGTATCGAGCGGCAATCGACGATTTTCAGCGCGCTCACGCTCGCGCGGTCGGTGATGACGATCGTGCTGCGGGTCGTCTTCGTCATTTTCCTGCGCATGCACGTGACGGGCATCTACCTCGCCGACGTGCTCGTGACGGCGTGCGTCATGGTGGCGCTGGTGAAGTGGTTTGCGCCGCTGATCCGGCCGGTGTTCTCGTGGGCGACGCTGCGCGAGACGCTGGCGTTCGGACTGCCCCGTGTGCCGCACGCAGGGGCGCAGCAGGTCATGGCGGTCGGCGACCGCTTCATCCTGAACATGTTCGCGAAGGTCGACGAGGTCGGCATCTATCAGATCGCCGTCTCGTTCGGGCTGACCGAGAAGCTGTTCCTGAGCGCGTTCGAGTCCGCGTGGGCGCCGTTCTACTACGCGACGGTGAAGGACGCCGACGCCCGCCGCGTATTCCGCGCCGTCACAACGTACGGATTTGCGGTCCTCGTGCTGCTCACTGCGGGATTGTCTGCAACCGGGCGAGACCTGGTGGAAGCCATGACGCACGGCCGGATCATGGCGCCATCGGATCCGCGCTGGGCGGACGTGGCGACCGTGATCACGTGGACCGCGGTCGGCGTCCTGCTGCAAGGCGTCTATCTTCTGACGTCGATCGGCCTGAACCTCACGAAACGGACGCAGTATTATCCGATCGCGACGAGCATCGCGGCCGCGACGAACGTGGGCCTCAATTTCCTGTTGATACCCCGGTTCGGCATGGTCGGGGCGGCATGGGCCAACGGCGCGTGCTACGGCGTCCAGGCGCTGCTCGGCTATCTGTTCTCCCAGCGCTTCTACAGCATCTCCTATGAATGGGGCCGCCTGGCGCGAGTCGCCGCAGCAGGCCTGATTGCGACGCTGGCTGCACACGCGCTCCCCGCTGTCCGGCTTGCATCCGTGGATCCGCGGTCGGTCATGGCGGCGCTTCCTGACGCCTTCGCGCGCGGCATCGTCGTTCTCGTCGCCTACGTCGCATTGCTCGGCGCGACCGGGTTCCTGCGCGCCGAGGAATTATCAGCGCTGCGCGCCATGTGGCGACGCCAGCGTACACCGCGAGTCGCCGGGACGCCCGACAGCACCGAGTTGGCAGGAGCGATCGTCGCAACCGATGTCGTCGCGACCGCCGATGACGTGGCGATCGAGGAGAGCGGGGAACGCCCGTCAGCGCTGACCGCCGGGAGCCGGCGGACGTGAAGACACGCACCGGCCGCGCGGCGGCGGCGGTTCTCGTTGCGATCGTGGCGCTCGGGGCGGCGCTGCGGTTCCGGGCCGTGTCCTACGGTCTGCCCGCGATTTTCAATCCCGACGAAATCCCGATTCTCAGCCGCGCGCTCGCGTTCGCGAAGGGGGATCTGAACCCGCACAACTTCCTGTATCCGACGCTGTACTTCTACGCGCTGTTCGCCTGGGAAACGCTGTACTTCGTCGTGGGGCGCGTCGCTGGCATCTATCACTCCGTCGCGGATTTTCAGAACGCGTTTTTCGTCGATCCGTCGCGGCTCGTCCTCGTGGGCCGCACGTTGACCGCGACATTCGGAGTGGCCAGCATCGTGGCGGTGTACGACGCCGGCCGCCGGTTCTTCGACCGGCAGGTCGGGATCGGTGCGGCCCTCTTCCTGGCCGTCGCGCCGTTCGCGGTCCGCGACGCGCACTACGTGAAGCTGGACGTGCCGACGGCGTTCTTCGTGACGCTGACGTATGCCGCGCTCGCGCGGATCGTCGTCAGCGACCCCAGCGGTCCCGCATCGCGGCCGTGGTCGTGGGCGCTCGCCGGGTATGTCGGCGGCCTGGCGATGGCATCGCACTATTACGCGCTCTTCATCTGCGTGCCCTTCGCGGCCGCCGCTGTCGTTCAGGGAGAACGAAGCGGCAATTGGCGCGCGGCGGCGGGCCTGCTCCTCGCCGCAGCCCTCGGCACGATCGCCGGGTTCGTCACCGGCTGTCCTTTCTTCTTCGTCGAACCGCGGACGGCCATGCGCGATATCGCAGGCGTCCGTCAAGTCGACATCGATCGCGCGGTCGGCTCCGCGCAGGGCGCGTTTCCAACGCTCGACGCGTACTTCCACATGCTCTGGACGGACGCGATCGGCTGGCCCGTATTCGCGGCGTCGCTGCTCGGCCTCGCGACCGCCGGCTGGCGGCGCGGTCTCGTCCTCGTGAGCTTCCCGATCGCGTTCCTGGCGTTCATCGGCCACACCGTGCCGGAGAGCCGCTACCTGAACGTGCTGCTGCCGGTCATCGCCGTCGCCGGAGCCGCCGGTGTGGTGTGGACGCTGCGCCGCCTGCGTGCCGCGACTGTGCCCGTGACGGCAGCGGCGTTCCTGCTCTGCGCCAGCCCGGGGCTGCTCCTCAGTGTCCGCTCGGATCGCTTCTTCCTGATGCGAGATACGCGTGCACTGGCGGCCGACTACATCGTGCAGCACGTCGCGCCGGGCGCCTCGATCCTGATTCAGCCATACAGCGCACCGCTGGCTCGCACGCGTGAGTCCATCATCGACGCGTTGCGGCGTCACCTTGGCTCGGAGAGCCGGGCCTCTATCAAGTTTCAGTTACAGCTCTCCGCCACCCCGTATCCGTCGCCGGCGTACCGGCTCATCTATCTCGGCGACGGCGGTGACGATCCGGACAAGATCTACGTGTCAC
>JAICSD010000473.1 GCA_025937075.1 Vicinamibacteria bacterium
CAGCAATCCGAGCGTGCCCTCCGGGTCGTCGCTGAAGCTTCTGTGCCGCAGTTCGACCGCGAGCGAATAGTCCTTGAAGCTCTCGAGCAGCCATTCGAGGTACCCGCGCGAGTTCGGCTCGTTCTTGAAGCTTGGTGGAAACTGCGCGAGCAGCGCGCCGAGCTTGCCGGCCTCGACGATCGGATCGATCGCCGCGCGGAACTCGTCGACGTCCTTTTTGCCCACATCCGCGGGATCGGCTCCGGTCGCCTTGTGAAACATCTCCGGGTGCGTGAACTTCTGATACAGCTTCAGCGAGAAGTCGAACGCCGCAGGCGTCCGCTCGACCCATTTCTTCGTGGTGGCGACCGCAGGCACGCGATAGAAGCTCGAGTTGACCTCGACGGTATCGAAGTGCTCGGCGTAGAACGCGAGCTCGTCGAAACCGGACGTGCCGCGCTTCGAAGGCCGGGCGGGATAGAAAATGCCGTTCCACGTGCCCTTGCCTGTCGGATAGCTCCAGCCCGACGTCCCCACTCTGACGTTGCTCATGTCAGGGCGCGGTACGCGTCCTTGTCGAATCCGAAGATCACTTTCGATCCCCTGATCAGAATCGGCCGTTTGATCAGGTTCGGCTGTTCCATCATCAGATCGATCGCTTCCTTCTTGGACCGCGGCAGCGGCCGCTGCTTCCACACGGGGCTGCGCGTGCTCACGAAATCCAGAAACCGCTTCTCGTCGATGTGCTTCTCCAGGAATTCGCGGCTGGGCGGATTCTTGTTGATGTCGATCTGCTCGATGTCTGCGTGATGCTCGTCCAGGAAACTCCTGGCGTTCCGGCAGGTGGTTCAGGTCGGCTTGGCGTAGAAGGTGAGCTTGGACATCGGCGGATTGTAACCTCCAACCTCACTCAGTGCTCGCAGGGCCCCACCCCCGCTCGCGCTCGCTCGGCGCCGCCGCTGCGCGGCGGTTCACTCCGTCGCCTCGCTCGGGCCGCAGGCGCCCAACCAACCTCCAACCGCCTGAGTGACGGCTACAATAGAGAAATCAGCCGATGCTGACCATCAACGAGATCTTCCATTCGATTCAGGGGGAATCGACCCATGCGGGACGTCCGTGCGTCTTCGTGCGCCTGACCGCCTGTGATCTCCGCTGCTCGTGGTGCGATACGCCGTATGCGTTCCACGAGGGAAGCCGGATGAGCGTGGACGAGGTGGTGGAGAAGGTTCGCGCGTACGGGTGCGATCTCGTGGAGATCACCGGAGGCGAGCCGCTGCTGCAGAAGGAGGTCTATCCGCTCATGGACCGGCTGATCTCTGACGGGCGTACGGTTCTGCTCGAAACCGGCGGCCATCGGAGCGTCGAGCAGGTGCCCGACGGCGTGTCCCGCATCATCGACGTGAAGTGTCCGGGCAGCGGTGAGGCGTCGAAGACGCATTGGCCGAACCTCGATGCACTTCGTCCGACGGACGAAGTGAAGTTCGTCATCCAGGATCGCGCGGACTACGAGTACGCCTGCCGCATCGTGGACGCACACCGCTTGATCGGCTGCTGCGCTGCCGTCCTCTTCTCGCCCGTGCACGGCGTGCTGGATCCGAAGCAGCTTGCCGCCTGGATCCTGGCGGACAAGCTCGGCGTGCGCCTTCAACTTCAAGCCCACAAGTACATCTGGGATCCGCAGACGCGCGGGGTGTGAGGTGCCGAGAGCGGTCCTGCTCCTGAGCGGCGGCCTCGACTCGTACACCGCCGGCGCGATCGCGAAGGAAGATGGCTACGAGCTGTACGCGCTGACGGTCCGCTACGGGCAGGTGCACGCGCGAGAGCTTGCAGCGGCGGGCGACGTCGCACAGGCGCTCGGCGTCGCGAAGCACGTCGAGCTGCACGTTCCGCTTTCGACCTTCGGAGGGTCCGCGCTCGTCGGGGACGGCGTCATCCCCAAAGACCGCCGGATAGACGACGAGATTCCGCCGACGTACGTGCCGGCACGCAACACGGTCTTTCTGTCGCTCGCGCTCGCATGGGCGGAAGTGCTCGGCGCAGACGCGATCGTGATTGGCGTGAACGCGCTCGACTACTCCGGCTATCCCGACTGCCGTCCGGAGTACATCGAGGCGTTCGAACGGCTCGCGTCCCTCGCGACCAAAGTGGGCGTCCACGGGCACGCGCTGCGAATCCTTGCGCCGCTGCAGACGCTGTCGAAGGCGGACATCATCCGCCGCGGCACCGCGATCGGCGTCGATTACGCCCTGACGCTCAGTTGCTACGACCCACGGCCGGACGGCACGCCGTGCGGCCGCTGCGACAGTTGTGTGCTCCGCCGTCGCGGCTTTGTGGATGCGGGCATTCCGGATCCTGCGCTCGCGCGGAGCCGCGCGTGACCGAGCGTCTCTACTACGCCGATCCCTACCTGCAGGAATTCGACGCGACGCTGGTGGATACGGTCTCGCACGAAGGGCAGACCGCGCTCGTCCTCGATCGCACGGCCTTCTATCCGACGTCGGGCGGTCAGCCGCACGATGTCGGCTCCTTTCACGACGCCCGTGTGGTCGACGTCGTGGATACGGATGATGGAAGAATTCTGCACATCGTGGATCGCGCGCCGTCGACGACGACGCTGCACGGCCGCATCGACTGGACGCGCCGCTTCGATCACATGCAGCAGCACACGGGGCAGCACGTGCTGTCCGCTGCGTTCGATCGACTGTTCTCCGTCAGGACCGAGAGCTTTCACCTCGGCGTCGAGTACTCGACCATCGATCTCGCGCGCGAGGTGTCCGGGAAGGACGTCGAGGCAGCCGAGGATCAGGCGAACACGATCGTGTGGGAGGATCGTCCCGTGACGATTCGATTCGCCGATGCCTCCGAGGCCGCGCGGCTCGGGCTGCGCAAGGCAACGAAGCGCGAGGGCGCGATTCGGTTGATCGATGTCGAGGCCTTCGATCTGTCCGCGTGCGGCGGCACGCACGTCTCGCGGACGGGCGCGATCGGAGTCATCGCGATATCCGCGACGGAGCGCTTCCGCGGCGGATCGCGCATCACCTTTCTGTCCGGCGGACGCGCGCTGAACGGATTCCGCCTGCTCCGCGATGCCGTTGCGGGCAGCGTCAAGGCTTTGTCCGTGCTGCCGGCCGATCTGCCGGCCGCGATCGAGCGAGTGCAGGCGGACGCGAAGGAGCTGCGGCGCCATATGCGTGACTATCAGGCGCGGCTGGCGGATCAGGAGGCGGACGCGTTGATCGCCTCCGCGGACGATGTGGGATCCGGGAAGCTCGTTGCGGCGTCGCTTCCGGGATGGGACGCCGCCGGGCTGAAGACGATTGCCGCGCGCATCAC
>JAICSD010000157.1 GCA_025937075.1 Vicinamibacteria bacterium
CGGCACGCCGTAGCGCGCGCTGACGCGCGTCAACAGCGTCGCGTGCATGCGCGCGACGTGTTGAGCGGTGCGGATCATACCGCTCGTCAAACGCCGTTTCAGATACTGATCGAGTGTCAGGACCAGCTCCGCCTGCGAGCGATCGCGTTCGATGACGTTCGGCAGCGGCTCGACCCCGTCGAGCGCGCGGTCCACTGTCGCTTCGCTGATCCCTCGTGCCAGCGCGTCGGCGCGCAGCGCCGCGAGCCACTCCGGAAACGGCGGCGGATTGGGAAGCTGGACGACCGGCAGCGGCGCCGGCGCATCTTGCGCCACCGCAGGCACTGCGACCGCCAGGCACGCGAGCGCGAGGCACGCCGCGGCGGCGAGTTGTGACATGTGATCCTATTATGCGCCTCGGCCACCCTCCGGCTACGATGACGCTATGGCTTCGTCCGAGTTTCCACGCCTCGACGCGCGCATGCTCGCTGCGGTGCGCGCGCTCGTGCACGGCTGCACGTTCGACGACTTCCTCCTCTCACCGCAGCGCAGCATCATCGCGCGGCGCGATCCAGCGGCCATCGATCTCTCGTGCCGCGTCTCGCAGCACATCACGCTGAAGCGCCCGATTGTCTCGGCGAACATGGACACGGTCACGCGTGCGCCGATGGCGATCGTGCAGGCGGAGGAGGGCGGCCTCGGCGTGATCGATCGCGGGTTCCGTCCCGGCGACATCCAGCCGCAGGTGCGCGAGGTCGAGATCGTCAAGCGTACGCAGCACGGAATCATCCGGGATCCGTACAGCATCGCGCCGGCCGCGACGGTTCGCGAGGCGTCGGCGGTGATGGCGCGGTCTCGTGTGGGAACGCTGGTCGTCATCGACGCCGAGCGGCGTCTGCGGGGCATTCTCACCGAACGGGATCTGCGCTTCGTGCCAGACAGCGACGCGCGGGTTGCCGATCGCATGACGCCGTTGCCGCAGCTCGTCGTCCACGCCGGCCCGATCTCGCCTGCCGAGGCCGAGCGCCTGATGGTCGAACGCAAGATCAAGAAGCTTCCGCTCGTGAACGATCGAGGGGAGCTGCTTGGCCTCATCACCTCGCGCGATCTCGTGCGTCAGCGGCGGCTGCCGTTTGCGACGCGCGACGACCAGGGGCGGCTCAGGGTCGGCGCGGCGATTGGCGCGCAGGGGGATTATCTCGAACGCGCGGCGGAGCTCATCAAAGCCGGCGTCGACGTGCTGGTGATCGACATCGCGCACGGGCACTCGATCGTGATGGACCACGCGATCGCGGAGGTCCGGAAGCGGTTCGGCCACGTCGAGCTCATTGCCGGAAACGTCGGGACCGCGGACGGCGCGAAGTTCCTGCTCGAACGCGGCGTGAATGCCATCAAGGTCGGGATCGGACCGGGCGGAGGCTGCACCACTCGCCTGACCACGAGCTTCGGCGTCCCGCAGGCGCAGGCGCTCGTGGATTGCCGGAGCGCGGTTGCCGACTCCGATGTGCCGCTCATCGCCGACGGCGGCATACGCCGGCACGGCGCGCTCGCGCAGGCGCTGATGTTCGGCGGCGACTGCACGATGCTCGGCAGCGCGTTCGCGGGCACCGAGGAGGCTCCCGGAGAGGTCGTGCACAAGTCGGTGCTGCTCCCCGAATCGCAGAAGAGTGTGAAGGTCCCGTTCAAGGTGCTGCGCGGGATGGCGTCGCTCGAAGCGATCCGCGATCGCCTCGACGTCGAGGACGCGGATCGCGTGGAGCTCGAGGCACTCGGCGCCGAAGGGATGGAGATCAGCGTGCCCGCGCGCGGCTCCGCGCGGACGATCGTCCGCGACATGATCAAGCACCTGTGCTCGTCGATCAGCTATGGCGGCGCGGCGAGCCTGCGCGAGCTGCGCGAGCGGTTCTGGGCCGATCCGGACCGCTATGTCATCAAGCTCTCGGCGTCAGCGCGGCGTGAATCGTACGAGCGCTGACGGATCCTCCGCCGTGCCGTGCGGCTCCGGCCGACGATAGTGCGCCAGCTCGATCCGCACTCGCCGCTCCACGTCGCGCGCCGCCGCCGTCTCGTACTGATCGGGGCCGGCCGCGAATCCGACCCTCGCATACAGCCGCCTCACCCCCTCGTCATCGCGGACGTCCGGTGCAGCCGCGATCTCGCCGGCATGCTGCAGCTCGTGCGCGAGGTACGCGACGCGGTCCCATGGTGGGATGTGCGCGTTGAGTGCGATTCGAAGGAAACGCGCGCCCGGGGGTGCCGCGACCAGCTTCGTCCGCGCGAGGGGGATGTCGGCTGTGCTGGTCAGCTCGACGTAGACGAACACGTCGGTCTGTGCGAGTTGATTCACGAGCTCGTTCACGACGGCGGAGCGCGCGACCGCCTCCGTGAGCAGAACGGTTGCGCCCGCGCTCACGGGCCGCACGTGCGGGACAGCGGGAACGACCGAATCTGCCACGGCCACGAGGGCCAGCGCCACAACGAGATGCACCATGACGACCCTTCCTTGCGATGAGTCGTCGTTGTACCGCTCGTCCTGCGCAGCCGGCAGCAACTATGTGACGTGAATCTACGTTCAACGCCTTGTCACGCGTCGCGCGTGGTTCGTCCTCGCCGCAGGCGTTTCGGACCCGCGTGACGCGCGGTGGGTGGGACGAGTGGCCAGGGTTCTGAGGTTCTGAGGTTCTAGGTTCTAGGGTTCTGTCGAATCGACGATCCTGAACCTTAAGAACCTAGAACCTTAGAACCCCACCGAGGACGCCGGGGAGCTCGGCGGGTGCGTCGGCGAACAGTTCGTCGCCGCGAAGATCGTCGGGGCCGATGCGGAAACCGAATCCGTAGCGGGCCAGGCACACACGCGTGCCCGCGGCGCGTGCCGTCGCCAGATCGACGCGCGAGTCGCCAATCATGACGGTCCCCTCCGGGGCCGCCGATGCCTGCTCCATCAGATGATGCAGTCCGGCAGGATCGGGCTTGCGGGGCAGCGGCCCATCGCCGCCGAGGACCGCACGGAACAGCGGCGCGATCCCGAGCCCTGCGAGAATCTGTTCCGTCGCCGCGAGCGGCTTGTTCGTCAGCACCGCGAGCGTCGCCCTTGCCGACAGCGCCTCCAGCACCGCCGGGAACCCGTCGTAGAGGCGGGTCGTTCGAAGGAGCCGCTCGTCGTACAGCTCCAGGAATTCCGGGAGCATCGTCCGCGCGTCGGCGTCGACGCCAGCCGCCGTGAGCGCGCGACGGACGAGCATCGCGGCGCCGTTCCCGACCATCTGCGTGATGGTCTCAACAGGCAGAGCGGTCCCGCCGTGCCTCACGATGAGCGCGTTCGCCGCGTCGGCGAGATCGCGCCGGGAATCGATCAGGGTTCCGTCGAGATCGAAAACCAGGAGTGCCATTCAGCAGGAACAGTTTAAGATCACGCGGCATGAGCACGCCGCCGCGCCCGGGCACCATTACCTGGCAGGATCTGACCGTTCCGGATGCCGAGACGCTGCGCGACTTCTACGCCAGCGTGGTGGGCTGGAAGGCGCAGCCGGTCCGGATGGGTGATTACGCCGACTTCAATATGACCGCGGATGGTCAGGCGGTCGCCGGCGTGTGTCACGCGAAAGGCCTGAACGTCGACTTGCCGGCGCAGTGGCTCATCTACATCACGGTGGACGATCTCGACCATAGCATGGAGGAGTGTCAGCGCCGCGGCGGGAGCGTCATCGCGCCGCCGCGAGGGCTCGGCGGCGGCCGCTTCTGCGTGATCCGCGACCCCGCGGGCGCTGTGTGCGCGCTGTATCAACCCCCTGACGCGGCGTAGCGCCTCCTAAGAGACACGTTTCCCGTGCGGTCGTGGGAACTCGCCACCGCGCTCTTCTTCACCTACATCGCCCTGGTGGCGCTCGTGTCGCGCGGGATCGAGCGCGCGGTGCGCTTGCGCGTGCTCGGCGGCGCATTCCTCGGCGTCGCGCTCGATTTTGGCGGGCTCGCCCTGCCGCCGGGCAGCTTCGCGCGTGTCTGGGTGCTGCCGCCGCTCCTGCTCGCCTGTGCGTATTGGACGAGCGGCGGGTTGTTCGTCGCGCCCATGCCGCGCGTCGAATATCTTCTCGACCAGGTCGACACGGCGCTTCGCATCGATCGGATTGCCGCTCGGATGCCCAGAGCAGCCGCCGAAGCGCTCGAATGCGCGTACTCGAGCGTCTATGCCGTCATTCCGATCGCGTTGTATTTCGCGGTTGCAAGCGGGGTCAGCGGCGAGCGGTTCTGGGCCGTCGTCCTCGTGACCGACTACATCTGCTTTGGCTGCCTGCCGTGGATTCAGACGCGGCCGCCCCGCGCCTTCCGTGTCGGCGATCCGTGGCGCTCCGCCTGGCGCACAGCGAACATTCGAGCGCTCGACGCGAGCAGTATTCAGGTGAACACGTTTCCGAGCGGCCACGCGGCCGAAGCGCTTGCGGCCGCACTCCTCGTGTCCAGCGCTGCCGCTCCGATAGTGGTCTCGATGAGCATCGCTGCCGTTTTCATATCGGCGGGAGCGGTTCTGGGCCGGTATCACTACGCGCTCGATGCTCTCGCCGGCTGGATCGTCGCACTGGCGGTGTACTCGGTCGTGTCTGGATGAGTGCGGGGGAGGGCGCAGCGCCGCATGCACACGAACGCCCCGTCTCGGGTATCATCCGGGCATGTATGGATGGGGCCTCGCGCTGCACTCGTGGATTCGCTGGCTCGTGATCATCGCGGGCGCGGTGGCTGTCCTGCGCGCGTTCGCGGAACGCGGCGTCTGGTCGAACGCGGACGAGAGGGCGGGTGTCGTTTTCACGACTGTTCTCGACGTGCAGGTCCTGCTCGGGCTGCTGCTGTATCTGTGGCTCAGCCCGATGACTGCGGCCGCCCGTCACAACATAGGCGCGGCCATGCAGAATGCGCCGCTGCGGTTCTGGGCCGTCGAGCATCCCGTCGGCATGATCGCGGCGATTGCGCTCGCGCACATCGGCCGTGCGCGCATCCGCCGTGCGGTCCCCGCCGCGAAGGCGCGCACCGCTCGCATCTTCTTCGCGCTTGCGCTGCTGCTCGTGCTGCTCTCGACTCCGTGGCCCGGTCTCCCCTATGGACGCCCGCTCGTCAGGATGCCGTGAGCTGCGCGCGCGCCAGACCCCTCTGTCCTGCAATTCTGGAGGTCACGATGAATCGCGCACTCATCGCTGCGGCCCTCTGCGCCGCGTGCGGTCTCGTGCCGGCGGAAGCCGCCGCGCGCCCGATGACGGTGCACGATCTGCTCGCCGCGGTTCGCGTCAGTGATCCGAGTCCGTCGCCCGATGGCCGTTCGGTCCTCTTCGTCAGGACGACGACCGATGTGACCACGGGCGCCCGCAACTCGGACATCTGGATCGTGCCCGCGGACGGCTCCGCCGCGCCGCGCGAGCTCATTGGCGGTGCGAAAACTGAAAATACCCCCCGCTGGATTCCCGATGGACGCCGCGTCGCATTCATCTCCACGCGAGACGGCGCGCCGCAGGTCTACGTTGCGGACGCGACAGGCCAGAACGTGCGCCGGATCACCAGTCTTGCCGCGGGGGTGCAGCCGCCGCTCATCGTCTCGCCCGACGGCACCTCGCTGGCGTTCGTGTCCGACGTGTATCCGGACTGTCCCGACGAAGCGTGCAATGCGAAGCGCCGCGCCGACGACGAGAAGAGCTCCGTGCACGTGCATCATCTGACGCGGCTGCTGTATCGGCACTGGGACGAGTGGCGCGACAAGGTCAGGCACCACATTTTTGTCGTCGCGGCGGCAGGTGGCGATGCGCGCGATCTCACACCTGGCGACTACGACTCGCCGCCCACGCAGCAGGAGGACGGCGCGGTTGCGTTCACCGCCGACGGCAAGCAGCTCGTCTTCGTGTCGAACCGCGAGGGTAACGATCGCGAAGCCTGGACGACGAACAACGACGTGTGGTCGGTGCCGGTTGCCGGAGGCGTCGCCACGAGGCTGACCGCCAACCCGGCGGCCGACGTGCAGCCCGTCTTCACAGCGGATGGCCGATCGATGATCGTCCGCGCGCAGCGGCGGCCTGGCTTCGAATCCGATCGGTGGTATCTCGACGTCTACGATCGCGCGACGGGCAGCCGCCGGACCATTTTCGATACGCCTGATCTGTCCGTCAGCGACTACGGGCTGTCGGCGGATGGCACGACGATCTTTTTCACCGCCACGAAGGCAGGCGCTGACAACCTGTATCAGGTGCCGTTCAGCGGCGGCACGCCCAAGGAAGTCTCGACAGGCGGATCGATCGGGAGTCCGCGCATGGCGTCGGGTGCGATCGTCTTCTCGAAATCAACGCTCACCGCGCCCGCCGAATTGTTTCGCATGTCGTCAGCCGGCGGAACAGCGCAGCAGATTACGCACGAGAACGATGCGTGGCTGAAGGACCTCACGTTCGAGAAGCCGGAGGCCGCGACGGTCACCGGCGCCGGCGGCGCGCCCGTGCAGTACTGGCTGATCAAGCCGCCCGGCTTCGACGCCTCGAAGAAGTATCCAGTGGTGTTCCTGATTCACGGCGGCCCGCAGGGTGCGTGGGACGATGCGTGGTCGTATCGATGGAATCCGTCGCTGTGGGGCGCCCAGGGCTGGGTGATTGCGGCGCCGAATCCGCGCGGCTCGTTCGGTTTTGGACAGCAATTCGTCGACGAGATTTCGCGTGACTGGGGCGGCAAGGTGATGCAGGACCTCGACGCGGTGTTCGACGCCGTGTCGAATCTGCCCTTCGTGGATCCAGCGCGGCAGGCGATCGCCGGAGCGAGCTACGGCGGCTATGCCGTGGACTGGATCATCGGCCACACGAACCGTTTCAGAGCCGCGGTCAGCCACGATGGCGTCTTCAATCTCGAATCGATGGCGCTCGCGACCGAGGAGCTGTGGTTCTCGGAGTGGGAGTTCGGCGGACCTGCGACGAGCGCGACGGCGCGCGAGCAGTTCGCGAAGTTCTCGCCGCACCTCTTCGCCGGAAGCATCAGGACGCCGACGCTGGTGATCACCAACGAGCTGGACTTTCGCGTTCCGGTCGATCAGGGCCTGCAGTTGTTCACGGCGCTGCGCCGCAACGGCGTACCGAGCGAGGCGCTCGTGTTCTCCGACGAAGGACATTGGGTGCTGAAAGCGCTCAACAGCAAACTGTGGCACGAGACGGTCTTTCGGTTCCTGAGCCAGCATCTGAGCGAGTGACGGACGTGCAGCTCGGTCTGCCGTTCGAGCTCCGCCGCTCTCCCGTGTCTCACGGGCCGGTCCTGCTGCGCGCGGGCGGCGTGATTCTCCCCCTGCATCTCATCCGCGTGCGTCGCGCGCGGCGGTACATCCTTCGTGTGCGTCAGGATGGATCGCTGCGTGTCACGCTGCCTCGCGGGGGCTCGCGCGTCGAGGCGATCGATTTCGTGAAGCGGCATCTCGGGTGGGCGCTTCGCGAGCGCGCGCGGCAGCTTGCGGCTCCGCAATCCTCCGAGGCCTGGATCGAAGGCACACGGATTCTGATCGACGGCGAATCGGTTCCAATCGCGTGCCGCTCGTTGGATGGAGTCGTCGCGGCTACCGCCGGGGACGTCACCGTCAGTGTTGCGGCCGGGATTCGCGACTTGCGTCCCGCGTTCGAGGCCGCTCTGGTGCGACGGGCTCGCCGCGAGCTGCCACGCCGCCTGGTCGAGCTCGCGGCCGAGCACGGGCTGGCCGTGAAGGGGGTGAGCATCCGGAATCAGCGTTCCCGGTGGGGATCGTGCTCGCACAGCGGAGCCATCGCGCTGAACTTCAGGCTCGTGCAGATGCCGGCGCACGTGCGGGATTACATCCTGCTTCACGAGCTGATGCACCTGCGGCAGCAGAATCACTCGCGGCGGTTCTGGTCGCTCGTCGCGTCCGTGTGCCCCAACTTCCGCGACGCGGAGCGGTGGCTGAAGACGCAGGGACGGCAGCTGTTCTGACATGGAGCTGCGCGGGACGAAGTCGATCGTCAGGCCCTGGCGGATGTCCGACGCGGCCTCGCTCGTCAAACATGCCAACAACGAAAATGTCTCGCGGCACCTGCGGGATCGTTTTCCGCATCCGTACACCGCGGCGGACGCGCGGAGATTCCTCGACAGCATCAACCTGTCGCGTCCGGTGACCTCGTTTGCGATCGATGTCGACGGGGCGGCCGCCGGCGGCATTGGCTTTTCCGCCGGCGTGGACGTCGAACGATTCTCCGCTGAAATCGGCTATTGGCTCGGCGAGCCGTTCTGGGGGCGCGGCATCGTCACGGAAGCGTTGTGCCTCGTCTCGGGCTACGCGTTCCGCGAATGCCAGGTGCTGCGCCTGTTTGCGCTTCCTTTCGCAGACAACGCCCGATCGATTCGCGCACTCGAGAAGGCCGGGTACGCGAAGGAAGGCATTCTGCGCTCGAGCAGCGTCAAGTTCGGCGCGCCGCGCGATCAGGCCCTGTATGCGCTCATCAACCCGCATTGGCGATTGCCATCGTCACGGGGCTGACCGCGTCTTCGTAGGGTGGCCCTTTCAGGGCCGCCATCTGCGTCGGGCCGTTTTCTAGCGCGCAACTCTAGTTGCGTGACACTGTCCGCACACTGTTCGATTCCGGGATTTCCGCGATTCGCCACCGAACAGTGCCGCCAGGCATTCGTGCGGTTCTCCGCCGGAAAGGCCGCGGCATGGAATTCGCTCGGGTGCTGAACATGGAATGGCTGCGTCAGGACGTTCACTACGCGGTTCGCCGCCTGCTCCAGACACCGGCGTTCACGCTCGTCGCCCTGATCACGCTCGCGCTCGGCGTCGGCGCGAAC
>JAICSD010000321.1 GCA_025937075.1 Vicinamibacteria bacterium
CGACGCGGAGCGGATGACGAACAATCCCCAGATCGAAAACGCGAGCAGGATGCCGTAGTAGATTGCGCGGATGCCCCGCTTCGATGCGCGAGCCCGTGCGCTCGCCATCCAGGTCGCGTCCGTGATCGTGCGGACGAGGATGTCGGTGTTCCCGAGCTGCGTCTTGAAGAGGATCCAGAAGCCGTTGAACAGCGTCAGGAACCAGAAGCCGCTCCAGATGCGGCTCAGATACTGCGCCTGATACGCGCCGGCCGCGAGTCCCTGCATGTCCGTTCCCCGCGGGATGATCGCGGTCGCCAGGTTCACGTTCAGGTACATCCCGAGAAAGCAGAACAACCCCCACACCCAGAGCTGATCGGCATGCACGTAGCGCCACCACTCGCGCCAGCGCGCGAGATTGGCCGCCGTTGTCGGAAAGACGGTTCCAACGTGCGACAGCTGGATCTCGTGGCCGCCGACGGCGCTCGGAATCGCCCCGACCTTCGAGCCCATGCCGAAGCCCTTGTCGCGGACCCAGTTCGTCACCGTCAGGTTGCCGACGCCGCCCGAGCCCGCGGTCGCCGCAAGCGCGCCGATGAGCCCCCAGTCGATCGGGTGCTGCAGTCCAGAAAGCTGAAAGAATCCGGCGAACGTCTGCGCCCAGTGCGCGAACGGCACGAACGCGACGTTCACGACGATGAGGAACAGGAACACCACCGCGAGCATCGTCCACGCGAAGTACTCGAGCATTCGCTCGATGGTGCCGCCGAACGACAGCACGAACACGACCCCGACGATGAGCGCGGAGGCGACCCAGGCCTGTGCGGCTTGATCGGGAGCGCCGGGCATGCGGCCCATCCACGCGCCCAGGAGCGTGGCGGCTGCGCTCCCGGCGAGCGCCGGCCATCCGAGCTGGAAAAAACCAAGCAGCGCGTAGAACCCCGCCCAGAAGCGCGAGCCAGGCCTGAGCCGCATGATGCCCCCGTAAATCGGCTCGCCCGTGTACAGCGTGTAGCGAACCGCTTCGAGGTTGAACGAAATCTGCAGCACGATTGCGATGGTCGCGATGAGAAAGATCGAAGTGGAGTACTTCACCGCGGCGGCGGGCCCGACGAGCCACTCGCCTCCCCCGATGGACGTCGCGGCCATGATCGCACCGGGGCCGATCACCTTGAGCATGTTCCGCATGGTGAAGGGTGGCGGCGGCGGGAGATCGTCGATCGCCCACGCGGGGAGCGCGCCGTGATCCGCCGGCAGCGCACCGGCGGCAGAGGACTTGCGGTCAGCGGGAACCATCAGGCGGTCCGGTTCGACGCTGGACGACGAGCCGTCCACGTCGCCGCGCGATACTCCCCGAGATCGAGCGTACCGCTGATCGTCTCGCCCGTCACCTGGCCGCTGAATGGGTAGGTGAGCGAATCGCCGTGGCGTTCGGCGACGTTGCTCGCCAGCGACACGGCGTCGCCGCTGATCGTTCCGGCGATGTCGCGGTTGAGGAAGTTCCCCTGATGGACGCCCTCGAGATGATTCTCGTTCTGCTGCAGGTACAGGCGATGGGTCGTGGTGCTTGCCGTGTACTGAATCTCGATCTCCCATCGTCCTCCGATGTCTGCCACAGGAGGCGCGGGCGTTTCGGCCGGCTTCGGCGCATGCTTCGCCGAGAGCACGTCCGCTACGCGCGGTCCGACGATCTTCTCGTCGCCGGGCAGCATCATGGCCGCGACGATTGTGATCCCCGTGTCGCCTGAACCGTCGGGCGCAGGACTGCCGGCGCGGCTGCCGTTCAGCGCGATACGCGGCTCGGTCGTGTACAGGATGTCGGCAACCTCCGCTCCTGTGATTCCGAGCTTCGACGAATCCCATCGAACGCTGAGACTCGGGCTGCGGTTACTCAGCCCTTCGTCAGGGCCTCGCACCTCGGTCTTCACACCGGAAATCGAGGACAACCGGCTGGCTATCTGATCGCAGCGGCCGACCCACTCCTTCCATTCGGCGTCGTGGTCGCGCTTGACCCAGCTCTCGACCGCGACGAGCATCCCGACCATCTCCTCGCGGCCGACTTTCATGCTGCGCGCGTACCCATGATGCGGCGCGCTGTGAACCCACGCCGCCTTGACGAGATCCTTGCGGCCCAGCAGGAGTCCTGCGCTTTGTGGTCCACGGATGTACTTCCCGCCGCTGTAGCAGACCATCGTCGCACCGCGCTGGAGGTGCACGTTGGGGATCGTCAGGATCTCGGCCGCCGCGTCGACGAGCACCGGAACGTTCTTCGGCTTCGCGACGCTGCAGATCGCCTCCGTGGACATCGGGCCGCTGTCGTGCGCGGGTCCGGCGAAGATGTAGATCATCGCGGTGCGCGGGCCAATCGCGAGCTCGAGCGCCTCGGGCGTACCGACCTCGACGACCTTCACGCCGACGGCGCGGATCGCGGCGTCGTACACGTTGCGTGACCGGGCGGGGATGATCACCTCGTCCTTGTCGAATCCCGCGAGGTGAGGAATGCGGACGTGGAGATCCGGGTTTCCGCCCGCGACGCATGCGGCCGTCGCGTGCGAGATTGCCGCGGCGCAGCCGGCGCTCACCATGCCCCATTCCGACTGCGTCAGCTCCGCGAGGCGTGCGCCGATCGCGTCCATCAGCTCGTCGAGCTGCGCGTATTGCTGGTTGGCCGCGCTCTTTGCCGCTCGGACCTCGGGCAATTCCGTCGAGCCGCCGATGATCGTGAACGTCCCGCGGCAGTTGATCAGCGGGCGGACGCCGATCGACTTGTAGACGTTGACGCCCGTGTCCATCGGTGGCGGCGCGCTCAGAGGCTCACGTGATGCTGTCAGCCGCGCGGGCGCCAGGCTGCCGGCGCCGAAGATTCCCGCCATCCGAAACAGGTGACGCCGGCTGATCGTGGTTGGAGCCATATCCGCCTCGCATTTGGAAAGAGACGCGCCGATTGTAGATCACACGATGACGCCCCGCGCCGCGTGATATTGTCGCGCCGTGCGCCGCGGCATCATCGTGATGTTCGTGCTGCTCCAGGCATCCCAGCTTCCGCCATCCGGCGGCCCGCCCTACAGCCCACAGCAGGCGCTCGGAACATTCCGCATCGCGGATGGCTTTCGCATCGAGCTGTTCGCCGCAGAGCCGCTCGTTTCGGATCCCGTCGCCATGGAGGTGGACGAAGACGGACGCACGTACGTTGTCGAAATGCACGGCTACCCCCTGGATGTGAGCGGAACCGGACGCGTGGTTCTGCTTCAGGACACCGATCGTGACGGACACCCCGACAAGAGCACGACCTTTGCCGACGGCCTTCGTCTGCCCACGGGTGTCATGCGGTGGAAGCGGGGGATCATCGTCACCGACCCGCCGGACGTGTTGTATTTCGAGGACACGAACGGTGACGGCAAGGCGGATATCAAGCGTCAGATCCTGACAGGCTTCGCGCGCACGAACCCGCAGCACGGCATGAACACGCCGCTGTATGGCCTCGACAACTGGATCTATCTCGCGAACGAAGGTCCGGTCAGGACGATTCGGTATCAGGAGCTGTTCGGCGACACCGGAACCGAGATCTACTTTCCATCGCACCCCGACGCACCACGGCTGCCGCCCGATGCGAACGGCCGGAGCGTGCGGTTCCGTCCGGATACGTGGCAGCTCGAGATGTTGTCGTCGCGAAGCCAGTACGGCCACACCTTCGATGCCTGGGGACATCATTTCCTCAATACGAACAACCGTCACCTGTACGAAGAAGTCATCGCTGCGCGCTACCTGTCGCGCAATCCCGCGTTCGCCCCGCCGACGGTCATCGAGCAGCTGCCGGACTACCGCCAGCCGGCCGACGTATTCCCGATCACGCGCGATCCCGAGTTCCAGCTCCTGACGGACGTTGGTGTCATGACGGCGGCTTCAGGTGTGACCTGCTATCTCGCGGATCTCTTTCCGCTGCCGTATCGCGGCGCCACGTTCGTCGCGGAAGGCGCGCACAACATCGTCCACGTCGATGCCATCCGCGAGCATCGTGCGACGTATCGTGCGAGCCGCATGCAGGAAGGCCGCGAATTTCTGGCGTCGACGGATGCCTGGTTCCGGCCGGTGAGCTTCTATATCGGACCCGATGGTGCGCTCTACGTGATCGATTACTACCGGAAGATTCTCGAACATCCCGAGTGGCTCGACGATCGGACGGCGAAATCGAGCGACCTGTACGAGGGCAAGGATCGCGGTCGCATCTATCGCATCGTGCCCGAAGGATCTCCGGCGCCATCCTGGCCGGACCGCCTGACGCTCGGCAGAGCGCCGGGCGCTGAGCTCGTACGCCGTCTTGGAGACTCGAACGTCTGGTGGCGGCGCCAGGCACAGCGGCTGCTGGTCGATGGCGCCTCGGCTGATGCGATTGCGCCGCTGACACGCCTCGCGATGTCGGACAGCAATCCCGTCGGGCGCGTGCACGCCCTATGGACGCTCGACGGATTACACAGACTCGAGGCGTCAGTCGTCCAGTCCGCGCTTCGCGATCCGAATCCGGGCGTTCGCGAAAACGCCATTCAGCTTGCGGAGCTCCATCCCGAGATCCCGTCGCTCGCAGCCAGCCTGCTGCACATGACCGATGACCTCAGCGCGAGAGTGCGGTTTCAGCTCCTTCTGACGCTCGGAAATGTTCGCGGTGCGGACGCCGTTGCCGCGCGCAATCAGCTGCTGTTTGCGGACATCGAGGACGAGTGGATGCAGAACGCCGCGCTGTCCGCGGCTGGCTGGGATCCACTCCAGTTGTGGCAGTCGGCCGTCAAGCGGCTTGCGGACGCCGACACGCCTGGCCGCCGCGCCCTCGTCGCCAAGATCGCCGGCGTCGCGGCAGCGGCTCCCGACGTCCGCGCGCCACGCGAGATCATCGGTTCGGTCATGCAGGGGACGTCTGCGCAGTGGTGGCGTGCGCCAACGCTCGAAGGGCTGGCCAGCGGCACGCGGAGCGATCAGCGGCGCCGTGCCGATCGTGAGCCTGATCGCGATCTGCTCGCGGGCTCGCTGTTGCGCGACGACGATCCGGCCGTTCGCGCCGCGGCGCTTCAGGTCCTCGAAATGCTCGGCCTCCCAGCCGGTTCGTCGTCGACCGCACTGCTGAACAAGGCCGAAGCACTCGTGAGCGACTCCGGCGCTGACGCGCAGATGCGGGCGGACGCCGTCCGCGTGCTCGGGATGTCGGAGGCCGCGCGTTACGAACAGCTCCTCGAGAACGTACTCGGTCGTCCGGACGCGGCGCCCGTGCAGGTCGCCGCTGTGCGGGTGCTCGCAGGAATCAAGGGACCGCAGGTCGCGACAACATTCGTTGATCTCTGGAACCGCTGGACGCCGGCGGTTAGAAATGAAGCCGTCCGCGGCTTCGTGCGCGAGCCCGGACGCATTCCCGTCCTGCTCGATGCCATCGCGTCCGGAAGGATCAAGCCAACGGAGATCGATCGCCCGCTGCGCGA
>JAICSD010000331.1 GCA_025937075.1 Vicinamibacteria bacterium
GTCACGAAGATGTGCTCGCTCCCGCAGGGCGCGACGGCCTTCAGGCCACCCGGACCCGCGCCGCCGCCGATGCGGTCGAACAGATCGGCCGCCGTCCTGAACTCCGCGTCGATGGCGCCTCGGCCGAGCAAATCCCCATTCATCGCGAGGACGCCGATGACCGCGCGATAGTGCGCGTAGCCCTTCCCGCTCTTCGTCTGTTCCTCCGAGTAGGTGTGTCGCGCGTGCAGATCGAAGGATAGCGTTGCGGGTCCGGTGTGCGGCGGCACCTTCAGGATCACGCCCTGCGCCGGGTCCCTGCCCGCCGGGACGTCGCAGTAGCTGCGGATCGTCTTGACGCCCATGCCGATCAGCGACGGACACGTCGTCTCCGGCGTCGCCGTCTTCGCGGGCGCAGGCGCGGCCTTCTTCGCTGGCGGCGTCTTGCGCGTCGGCGGCGTTCGCCGCTTCTGGGCACCGATCGGCGCAGCAAAGAGCGACAGCATCACGGCGCAGATCAGCACGCGTCCCATGACGCACAGTATAAACTGCGGATCCGACAGGGATCGCGCGTGCCGAGCTATCCATCACGCATCATCTGCCTGACCGAGGAGACGACCGAGACGCTGTACCTCCTCGGCGAAGGCCATCGCATCGTCGGAGTCTCGGGTTACACGGTGAGGCCGCCAGAGGCGCGGCAGAAGCCGAAGGTCTCCGCCTTCATCAACGCGCGGTTCGACAAGATCGACGCGCTGAAGCCCGATCTGATTCTCGCGTTCTCCGATCTGCAGGCGGACATCTCGCGCGAGCTGATTCGGCGCGGATATCCCGTCTACACGTTCAACCAGCGCACGGTCGCCGAGATTCTCGCGATGATTCGGACGGTCGGCGCGCTCGTCGGCAAGGCCGCTGCGGGAGAGGCGCTCGCCGGAGATCTCGAAGCGGGACTCGCGGCGATCCGCGCCCGCACGACCGAGCTGCCGCGGCGGCCGCGCGTGTTCTTCGAGGAGTGGGACGATCCGCTCATCTCCGGCATCTGCTGGGTCGATGAACTCATCGAGATTGCCGGCGGCGAGCCGTGCTTTCCCCAACTTCGATCTGCCCGCCTCGCCAAGGATCGCATCGTCGCTCCGGCCGCCGTGGTTGAGAAGAACCCCGACGTCATCGTCGCGTCGTGGTGCGGCAAGGCGATGAAGAAGCGCACGATCGTCGAGCGCGCCGGCTGGGATCGCATCAACGCCGTGCGTCGGGATCACATCTTCGAAGTGAAATCGACCTACATCCTGCAGCCGGGACCGGCGTCGCTGACGGAAGGCGTGCGGCAATTGGAGGAAATCGTCCGGCGAGTGACGGACACGCTAGGCGCAACGAGTCGGGCCGAGCCAAACGCGTCCATTTGACATCCCAATAGAACGCGTGTATTCCATTGGTGTGACTAATAGAGTTGGCGCGAGGTGCTGAGGCCCCCTCGACATGATGCACGCGCTGCTCAGGGAGCCGATGTGAAGGGTGCGATCCGCGAGTGGTGGCAGCGGCTCTGGGGCACCTTCCGACAGGCCCCTGAGGACGCCGACATGGAGGAGGAGCTGCGGGTTCACGTCGAGATGGCCGCGGAGGATCTGCAGCGCCGCGGCCTGCCGCGGGATCAGGCCCACCGTGACGCGCGCCTGCAGGCGGGCGGCATCGCACAGGCAATGGGGCAGCGCCGCGATCAGCGAGGGTTGCCGTGGCTCGAAGACCTGTTCCAGGACCTGCGCTTCGGCGCGCGCGCGATGCGCCGCAACCCGATGTTCACGGCGGTCGCGCTCGTCACGTTGGCGCTCGCCATCGGCGCCAATACTGCGATCTTCAGCCTCGTCGATCCTCTGCTGTTCCGCGATCTGCCGGTGCGCGATCCGGGCAGCCTCGTGCAGTTCACCTCGCAGTATCCGGGCGACCCGCCGCTGAACAACTTCAGTCTGGCAAATTATGAGCGCTATCGCGACCGCAACACGGTCTTCTCGGACATGTTCGGTGTCGCGCCGCTCGTGACCGAGCCGCGGCCGGGCGAGGACCCGATGACCGCCGAAGTGGTCACCGGGAATTTTTTTCAGACACTCGGCCTGCGGCCGGCGCTGGGGCGGCTGCTGGATCCCTCTGACGACAGGCCGGATGCCGCGCCCGCCGCCATTGTGAGCTGGGGGTACTGGAACGAGCGATTCAACGGCGACCCGGGCGTCCTCGGCGCCCCTATCGACCTCGAAGACCGTCGCGTGCCGGTGCCGTTGCACGCCACGGTGGTTGGCGTTGCCGAACCCGGATTCTCGGGTCTCGTCGTCGGCTATCGGCCAGACGTCTGGATTTCCCTTTCCTCGATTCCAGGCGCCATCCGCTCCCGGGCCGGACTCTCGCTCGTCGCGCGACTGAAGCCTCAGACGTCGATCGAGCAGGCGCAGGCCGAAATGCGCGTGCTGGATCCGGACCGGATCGACGAGCTGGCGCGGCGGGATGCTCAGTGGCGCCGCGCCGTGATCGACGTGACGCCCGCGCGCACGGGGCTCGATACACCGCTGGAGCAGCAGTTTGGCCGCCCGCTGCTGTTGCTGATGCTGATGGTCGGGGGGCTGCTGCTGCTGGCGTGCGCCAACATCGGAGGGCTGCTGCTCGCGCGCGGCGCAGCGCGTCAACACGAGATGGCGGTGCGCGTCGCGCTCGGCGCCGGTCGCTTCCGGATCATGCGGCAGGTGCTGACCGAATCGCTGCTCCTGGCGTCCATCGGCAGCATCCTCGGCATCATGTGCGCGCGATTCGGCGCGACGGTGCTGATGCGGATCATGATCTCGGGCACGCGATCGCCGGGCGCTTCGCCGCGGCTGGAAATCCCGCTCGACGCGCGCGTGCTGCCGTTCACGATCGGCGTCACGGTGTTGGCGGCGCTGGTCTTCGGGCTCGCGCCCGCGGTGGCGGCGTTCGTGTCCACTCCCTCGTCCACGCTGCGGCAAGGGAGCGGCGCACAGCCGCGATCGCGACGCGTGTTCGGTCACGCCCTCGTCGTCGCGCAGGTCGCGATCTCGCTGGCGCTCCTGAGCGTGACACAGCTATACATCGGTCATCTCCGTCATCTGCGTGACCGAAGCCTCGGGTTCGATCGCGACGGGGTGCTGCTGATGTCGGTGAACGCGCCGCGCGGGCAGACCCGCGATCAGCTGGCGGCGCTCTACAAGGATGCGGCCGCCCGACTGTCGGCGATTCCCGGCGTCCGCTCGGTGGCGGCGAGCGGCACGACGCCGATTGCCCTCGGGGCGGCCAGCGGCTTCCTGCGCGCCGAAGGCTCCAACGAAGCCGTGCAGAGACGGCCTCGGGTGGCATTGAATTTCGTGTCGCCGAACTATTTCACCACTTACCGGACGCCGCTCCTGGCGGGACGGGATTTTCAGGACAGCGACATCGCTCAGCCGCGCCGCGCGATCATCAACGAGACAGTGGCGCATCAGTACTTCGCCGGCCGAGAGGCGATCGGGCGGCGTGTGTGGCTGGAGAACGAGCGCGATCCGTACGAGATCGTGGGCATCGTCGCCGATGCCAAGTATCACGAGGTCCGGGATCCGGCACCTCCCACCGTGTATGTCTTCGCGCCCATCTCGAGAGAGGCGACGCTCTCGGTTCGGACGAGCGTCGGCCCGACCGCCATCGCGGCCGACGCGCGGCGAATCGTCAGTGCGGTCTTCGGCTCCAATTCCGTCCGAAGCGTCACGACGCTGGCCGATCAGGTCGATGCCGCCATCGTGCCCGAGCGCTTGATGGCGAGCCTGGCAGGGTTCTTCGGCGGGGTCGGTGCGCTGCTCGCGGCGATCGGGCTCTACGGGCTGCTGGCCTACACCGTGACGCGGCGGACGAGGGAGATCGGCATCCGCATGGCGCTCGGTGCGACCCGCGTCGATGTCATCGGCGTCGTGCTCCGGAATGCGCTCTGGCTCGTCGTCGCTGGCCTCGTCATCGGCGCGCCCGTCGCGCTCTGGAGCAAGCGGATCGCGGCCAGCAGGCTCGAGAACCTGTCGTCCGGCGGGGCGCGACCTATTGTCGTTGCGAGCGCGGCGATGATCGTCGTGGCGCTGGTCGCCGCCTACCTTCCGGCGCGGCGCGCCACACAAGTCGAGCCGCTCAGCGCGCTCCGCTCCGAGTGACAATCGTGGAGCGTCCCGCGTGACTACATCGCGCGGGCGGCGGCGGACATTGACGGGCGCTCAGTCAACGAGATCGTGTTCGGCGTCGAAGAACGGGTGGGCGGCGCGTCCCGTCATCTCGGGACGCCGAATGAGCTCGAGGAACTCCATGCGCGTGCGCGCGTCGCTCTGAAACGCGCCGAGCATCGCGCTCGTGATCGCGAAGGAGTTCTGCTTCTCGACGCCGCGCATGGCCATGCAGAGATGCGTGGCCTCCGCGACAACGGCGACGCCGAGCGGATCGATCTTCTCGCAGATCGTCTCGGCAATCTGGTTCGTCATGCGCTCCTGGATCTGCAGGCGGCGCGCGAATACTTCCACGAGCCGCGGGATCTTGCTGAGGCCGATGACCCGTCCCCGCGGTATGTAGGCGACGTGGCACCTGCCGAAGAACGGGAGCAGATGGTGCTCGCAGAGGCTGTAGAAGTCGATGTCCTTCACGATCACCATCTCGTTATAATCGACGGTGAAGAGCGCGTTGTTGAGGACCGTATCGACGTCGGCGGTATAGCCGCTCGTCAGGAATTTCAGCGCCCGTTCCACGCGCTGCGGCGTGGCCAGCAGCCCTTCGCGGGACGGGTCTTCCCCGAGCTCCGCAAGCAGCTGACGGATGATTTCCTGCATCCTTTTATTGTACATCGCGAGTGCGTCGAGCTCTGGCGCGGCGTCCGATGACGTCTCCGTGAAAGCGCACGCTACGCGTCAGGCGAAAGCACAAGATCCCGACGCGCTCTACGCGCATCGCGACGATCTCGAGAGCGCCAGAGCCGCCGAGCGGATCTGGGCGGAGCGGCTCCGGAGCAAGCCGGACGATTTCGAAGCTGCATGGAAGCTTGCGCGTACACGGTACTGGCTCGGCGGGCACGCGAGCGACGCGGACCGCAAGCAGATCTTCGAGGATGGCATTACGGCCGCGCGCGCCGCGATTGCTGCGGCACCGCAGCGGCCCGAGGGGCATTTCTGGGCCGCGGCGAACATGGGCGCGCTCGCCGAATCATTCGGCCTTCGACAGGGCATCAAGTACCGCGGGCAGATCAAGGACGAACTCGAAGCCGTCCTGAGGATCGATCCGGGGTTTCAGCAGGGCTCGGCCGATCGCGCGCTCGGCCGCTGGTACTTCAAAGTCCCCGGCCTGTTCGGCGGCAGCAAACA
>JAICSD010000158.1 GCA_025937075.1 Vicinamibacteria bacterium
AGGTTCAGCAGGCCGTTGACGATCTTCGCGGCCCGGAACGTCTGGCGCTCGATCTTCTCCAGGACCTTCGTCTTCGGGTCCTCCGGCTCCGCTCCATCGAGCAGCATCTGCGTGAAGCTCGAAATGCCTGTGAGGGGCGTGTTCACCTCGTGCGCGACGCCGGCGGCGAGCAGGCCGATCGACGCCATCTTCTCCGAAATCTGGAGTTGCTCCTCGAGCTGTACTCTCGTCGAGATGTCCTCCACGATCACGATCGTTCCCGAAATCGCCTCGTGCGCGTCGCGCAGCGGCGTGGCCGCCACGTTCACGAGCAGCCGCCGCTCGGGCGCGTGCCTCGTCGTCAGCGGCACGCGATAGTAGGCCGCCCCCTCAGGCGATTCGATCAGCGTCGACCTGATCATCTGCACGACGGGATCGTCGAACAGCTGGTCCAGCGCGCGCCCGACCGCATGCTCGTGCCGCACGCCGTAGAGCTCCTCGAGCCTGCGGTTCCACCGGACGACGTGTCCGTTCCGGTCCAGCACGGCGAGCCCGTCGTTCAGCGATTCGAGGATATTCTCGCTGAACTGCCGCATCCGCTCCACTTCGTCGGCCTTCGTGCGAAGCTGCCGATACAGGCGGCCGTTCTCGAGCGCCGTTGCCGCCTGGGCGGCAACCGCGGAGAGGAGCGCCATGTCTTCGCTGCTGAGCGGCTCCGCGCTCGCGCGGCGGCCAAGCGCCATGACGGCGATTGTGCCTTCCTTGGAGACGCACGGAACGAAGTAATGGATCCCGGCGTCGCGCCAGAACTCCACCTCGCGCGGGTCGAGGCGCCTGAGCGGGATGTTCTCGTCCAGCGTCAGCGTGTGGCCCGAGATGAGCCGCGTGCCGACCTCGGACGATCGCGAAAGCGATGGAGGCTGATCCGCGAACCCCGCGTGCGCGATCGTGAGGAACTGCCCTTCCTGCGGTCCCGCCGAGACAGGCGCGAGCATCAGCGCCATGCGATCGACGAGGAGTGTTTCCGTCACGCGATGGACGAGCCGCTCGCTGAGCCGCAGCAGGTCGAGGTCGCTGTTCAGATCGCGCGCAAACCCGACGAGGGCGCGCCTGTAGTCGTATCGATCGCGGTAGTAGACGCGATCGAGCGCAGCCTGGATGGCGTTCTTGACCGGTCGCGACAGCAGCACGACGACAAGCGTGGCGAGCACCGCGATCACAGGATTCCGGCGATCGGCGTCCTTGAAGAACACCGTTCCCGCGAGGCTCAAGAGGATCGAATAAATCGCGACGATCGCCGCAATCGCCGTCGCGTACACGAGACCGCGCTTGATGATGACCTCGACGTCCATCAGGCGGTAACGCACGATCGCCGACGCAAACGCCAGCGGGATCAGCCCGAGCAGCGCGGCGGTGAATTCGAGTCCCGGCGGCGGGCGAACGCCGAGCACGAACGGGACGACATACCCGAACACGAACGGCACCGAGCCGAGCCCCGTCCCCCACACGATCCATCGAAGCTGCCGGCGCGCCGTCACGGATCGCACGCGGCGCAGCGCGCGCACCATGATTGCGAGGCCCGCGATGAGGCTGATCGCGAGGTAGACGAGCTGCCCGTTCTGGACGAACGCGGCGACCCGCGACAGCACCTCACCGTGCGACGGCGCGTTCACGATGCTGGCGACGGACGCGCCGCCAAGGAGAACCGCAGGCACGTAGAAGGCGGGCACCAGCGCGCGTCCCGTGTCGCTCCGGACCCAGGCGTCCGGCCGATCCGGGAACACGAGCGCGAAGTGCAGGAACAGCGGCGGCAGCAGGAGCTGCGCCGTGAGATCGCCCCAGTAGAAGATCCAGTCGAGCGGATTCAGCTTGCCCGTGAAGGAGAACGCGAGCACGCCGAAGAACGCCACCGTCAGCCAGAAGAAGTGAAGCGTTGCCTGGTGATCGGGGCGCCGCACGCGAACGGACACGCCGACGAGCAGCGAGAAGATTCCGACGGCGGCGAGCACGAAATAGAGGCCGCGCGGGCTCGAAGGAATCGGGGCGACCGTGACATCCACCATCCGCTGCGCACGCATACGGAGCACGGTGTAGCACAGCGCACGGCCCTCGGCGCTGCCGTGCAAATCGGAGATGACCGTATCGACGCGTTCGATCGGCCGTCCGTCAACCGCGAGCAGCACGTCTCCAGGCTGCAGGCCGGCACGGGCCGCGGGACTGCCCGACGCAATCTCCGCCGCGATGATGTCGCCACCGGAAGCGCGCCACAGCACGCCGTCTTCGACCTCGCTCCACGTCGCGCGCTGCCAGATGTTCGCGATCGCGAGACAGATCAGCAGCACGACGACGCCGAGCTGAGCCGTCGAGCGCATCCAGATGCTGGGTGGCCGGGGTGTCATCGCTGTGCGTACACCTGGTATCCAGCCCGACCAAGCAAAGCCCATACCCCGGACGAGCGCTCGCTGTCGTGTGTCAACTCTTTGAAAACGCGCCAGTTACGCCAAAACTCTACCGTTCCAGCGCACTCTCGTTCCAAGAGGCCGGACCGCATATTCAAGAACTTGGACCCCTGAGCTTAACTCTAAGGAGGGGAATGCCTTAGAACCTGATCAGCACTCCACCAACGACCCGCTTCGGCGGGTGGACGACGAGCAGCTCGTCGTACACCGATCCGGCGTCCGTGGGATCGCGAAAGAGGTTGCGAATGCCGACGAGCACTTCCCATCGCGTGCTGCCGAGCGGCATGAACGGGAGCGCCTGGTTCACCTGAAGATCGAAGCGCGAATCGAGGCGCTGCCCAGCGGGATCGAGGCCGCGCGCGAACGCGGTGTTCACCTTGTACAGGAAGAACACGCGCGTCGCGGTTTCCGGAATGTTGGTTTCGACCGAGGTCGTCACGTCGTGGATGTCTTCCTTCTGCGGCCGGACCGCTTCAGGCGCCCACACCACGACGGCGGCCATGTCGCCGCGCGACATCCACTGCGCGTGCGTCAGGCTGTAATCGACCGAGGCGCGCACGCGCTGGGTCGCCGGTGTGCTCAGACGAACTGCCCATCCGTCCGCATCAACTGCGCCGCCGCTCGCGACGTAGTAGTGTCCGGGCGATTTCGGTCCGCCTGTGACGGGCAGGCCGAAGAGCGTGATCAGCTGATCGTCGACGCGCTGGTAGAAGCGCCGCATCCCGAGGACGAGCGCGCTGTCGAACTCGTGATCGACGCCCAGGTCGAGGAACCGGCCGCGCTCGACCCGCAGATCCTCGCCGGCGAGCGGCGCGAATGTGCGCTCGGGCGGCAGCCACGGCCCCACGATGCTCGGCGCAAGAAATTCTTCGGCGCCCGGCGCGAGCATCCGCTGCGAGACGGCGGCGGTCACGTGCGTGTGCTCGAGCGGCGTAATCGTCGCGCCAACCCGCGGGCTGAGCAGTGAACGCTTCTGCAGGTAGTCGTAGTGCGCGTAGCGGCCGCCGTACTCCAGCGCGAGGATCGGTGAAATCGTCCAGCGATCCGACGCGGAGATCTCGCCGACGGCGCGGCTGTCGTCGTTCATGCCGCCGAACGCCAGCGGCTGCGCCGTCCGCACCTGATACTGCTGCGTGCTGTACGAGACGCCGAAGCCGTAGTCGTGATCTCCGGATTGTCCCGGCGACGACGAATAGGAGCCGGCCAGAATCCACGACGAGGTGTCGGACTGGCTCATCGACGCGCGTACGGCCCACTCCCCGCCCGCCGCCGGCGCGCCAATCGACAGGTACGCCACGCCCCGCGGCAGGAAATTCCCTGAGAAAATCTGCTGTCCCGGCGACAGAGCCGACGTGGTGAGCAGGTTGACCTCGCCGGTGAACGGCGGATCGGAGAAGAACGAGGCTGCCAGGCTTGCAGCCCCGTCCAGCGCGCGGCCGAAGACCGATCCTGACGAGTCTTCAAGGTTCGTCGATTCGGGATCGTCGAGAACCGAGACGACCTCGCCGGAATCCTTCAACGCGCTGCGCTTCAGGTGACGGAGCCGCCACGCAAGCTCGGAGTGCGGGTGGTCCGCGTCGGACGAGTCTGACGCCGGCGCGTCCGCGGACGGGATCTCGAGCCCTGCGGCCATGATCGGCAGCGTTGGCGCATCCGGAGCCGACGCGGCCGTCCCGGTCGTCCCGACGACGGGATCTTTCCGGTGAAGCTCGATGCGATCGACGGTCGCCGGCGCCGCGCCGACGCGCACGTTGTCGCGGCGCGTCGAGATGAATCCTGCAAGGTGGACCCGGACGATGTAATCGCCCGGCGGGAGGGAGTCGATTGCAAACCGGCCGTGCGTGTCGGTCACGGCCATGGCCATCGTGGCGCCGAGTGCGGACACCATGGCGCCGGCGAGCGGCCCGCCCCGATCGTCGCTGACGCTCCCCTGGATGCTGCCGAGCAGCACGCGCGCCGTCTGTTGAACACCCATGAACGCGGGCCGCGTCTGCGCGTACGCCGCCGGCGTCGTCAACCCGACGATAGCGACGGCCGCGGCAACCCGGTTCAGGCGTCCCATGGACTCCTCCGTTCAGCGGCTAGGGAATGACCGTAAAGCTCACGTTCTGCGTCAGGGCCTTTGGGGGGCTCGCCAGTTTATCCGTAATTTTGATCTCGAGACGATAGTTGCCTTCCGGGAAGCTCTGGAGCGGAATGCCCTGCCCGGCCTGGATGCTTCGCTCAGGACCGCTCGGGTCGAACGCCGCGCCCATGCTCTCGGGCGTAAAGGTCTGCGGTTCGGTGCTGTTGAACTTCTTTTCGCCGTCCGCAGCCTGCGTGTAGAAGGTGTACGTGGCTTCGAGATTGAATTTCTTCTCCGGCGAAATCGTCGGGTTGTAGATCTGAACGAGAACGATCAGCTCCTGCGCTTTCTTGAACTTGTGATCGGGGGAAACCACGATCTCCTGCTGCCCGAACGCGTAGGGGTGCTCGGACTGCTGATCGGGCGTGACCGGGGCCGGCAGCTGATCGATCTTCTCGGCGACGATCACCGAACTGGTCGACAGTTCGCCGTTCGTGTAGTTCGGCACGTCAACAGGCTGCTTCAGCACCGCGGCCTTGGGTGTCGCCCCCGCCGCCGCACGCTCGCGCAGGACGATGTAGAAGTCGTACTGGCCTGAAGGCACGCCCACGCCGCGCGTGATACGCGCAGGCTGTCCGGGCGCGGACGGCTTCAGCTCGAGAAACGACACGTCCTCGAACGGATACGGCGAAGCCTGCGACGAAGCGGCCTGCTTGGCGTCGTCCTTCTTCTTGTCCTTGTCGTTCTTTTTCTGATCCTGCTTTTCATCAGGCGCCTGAGCGGGAGGCGCCGCCGGCGCCGTCATCCCGCGCGGCGTGACGCGGATATAGAGCGTCACCGCTGTCGTGGTGAGCTTCGCGGGATCGACGGTCAGGGTGATGGGGACCCAGACGCGGCCCTGCTGCGCTTTCAGAAAATCGTTCTGGAACTGGATCGGGAAATCGGACGGAACCTGCTGGCCCGTCATCGCCGCATCGGCGAGACGGACGAGTCCCTGGACTTCCTGCGCCTGCGCCTGGGAGGCAGCGTCCGACGCCTTCTGATCGGGCTTCTTGTCCTGCGCGAGCAACGGAACAATCAGCAGCGTGCTGAGCACGGCCCCGCTGACGATCCGCCACCCCCGCACACGCGGCAACGACATCGACGACTCCCGCCGGGTCTGAAGACCCGGCCTACAGGTCCGGCGGCCTCGCCCGCGGGTGCGCCGCGGAGCCGTGTAAGCCTGCCTAAACCCATCAATCATAAGGCGCTCCGGCAGCGCAAGTCAAAGAACGCCGGGGCCATGGCCGTGCTCCACTCCGGCGTGCGCACAACGTGTGCGGACTGATATCATCGCCCGTCTATGGCCCGCGTGCCTCGCCTGGTGGACGCGAGCGTTCTGCTCGCACCGGGAGTCCCCACCTACCCTGGAAATCCCGAATTCGAGCTGCGGCCGGTGAAGCGGATCGCCGAGGGCGGCTCGTCGAACGTCTCCGAGCTCATCATGGGCACGCATACCGCGACGCACGTCGACGCGCCGCGGCACTTCTTCGACGATCAGCCCGGCGTGGACGCCCTACCGCTCGATCTGCTGATCGGACGCGCGCGAGTGATCGAGGTTCCGATCCGCGGCGGCATCGGCCGGGAACATCTCGCGGCTGCGGGCCTGCGCGAGGATTTGCGCGTTCTGCTGCGGACGCCGAACTCGGCCCTCTGGAATTCGTCCGCCGGGTTCTACAAGGACTTCACGTACCTGGCGGAGGACGGTGCCCGGTATCTGGTCGAGCAGGGCGTGAAGGTGGTCGGGATCGACTACCTGTCCGTCGAGCAGTTCAAGAAGCCGGGTGCGCCCGCCCACCACGCGCTGCTCGGCAGCGGGGTCATCATCATCGAAGGGCTGAATCTCTCCGACGCAGAGGCGGGCCAGTACGAAATGTATTGCCTGCCGCTGCGCATCGCCGGCGCGGACGGGTCGCCCGCGCGCGTCGTCCTCAGACGCTGAAGGAGTGCCGCGGTGCTGGATGACGTAGTCGTCATGGTGCTTGCCGGAGGCGTCGGCGAGCGCCTGTATCCGCTCACCAAGGAGCGCGCGAAGCCGGCGGTCTATTTCGGCGGGCCCTACCGCATCATCGATTTCACGCTCAGCAACTGCCTCAACTCGGGGCTGCGGAAGATCTTCATCGCGCTTCAATACAAATCGCTCTCGCTGACGCGGCATCTCCGCTTCGGCTGGAGTGTCGTGAACGACGAGCTCGGCGAATTCATCGAGGTGCTGCACCCGCAGAAGCGCGTGGGCGAACACTGGTATCTCGGCACCGCGGACGCCGTCTACCAGAACCTGTACTCAATCGAGCGCGAGAACCCGCGGCACCTGATCGTGCTCTCCGGCGATCACGTGTACAAGATGGATTACGCCCGAATGCTTCGGTTTCACACGGATCACGGCGCGGGGGCGACGATCGCGGTGATCGAGGTGCCCTCGGAGGAGGCGCACCGTTTCGGCGTGATGCAGGTGGACGACAGCGATCGGCTGACCGGCTTTCTCGAGAAGCCGCGCAACCTGCCGAAAGGGGAGCAGGTGCTCGCGTCGATGGGCATCTACATCTTCGACATGCACATGCTCGTTCCGGCGCTCGAGGAAGACGCGCGCCATCCGAGCAGCCACGACTTCGGGAAGGACATCATCCCGTCGCTCATTCCGAAGGTCCCGATGTACGCGTACCGCTTCTACGACGAGAACAAGAAGGAATCGAAGTACTGGCGGGACATCGGCACGCTCGACGCCTACTACGAAGCGAACATGGACCTGTGCCACGTCAATCCGGACTTCAACTTGTACGATCCGGAATGGCCGCTGCGGACGCACCAGGTACAGGCGCCGCCGGCGAAGTTCGTCTTCGCCGACGAGGGCCGCCGGTGCGGCCACGCGCTCGACTCGATCATCTCGGCCGGCTGCATCATCTCGGGCAGCCGCATCGACGGGAGCGTGCTCTGTCCCAACGTCCGCGTCCACAGCTTCTGCGCGATCGAACAGAGCATCCTGATGCCAGGCGTGCGCATCGGCCGGCACGCGAAGATCAAGCGCGCGATCATCGATCGGGACGTGTTCATTCCCCGCGGCGCGTGCATCGGGTTCAACGAGGAAGAGGATCGCCGGCGGCACACCGTCAGCGATCGCGGCATCGTCGTCGTCACGAAAGACGACGAGCCGTACCTCGCGCCGATTTCGGAGGAGGCGCAGCGCATCGAGCAGGAGTTCGATCGGCGCGGCTCGGAAGGCTGACGGAGGTTGGGAGTCGATGAAGATACAACGTGTGATTGGCAGGGAGATTCTGGATTCGCGTGGCAATCCAACTGTGGAGGTCGAGGTCACGCTCGACAACGGCGTCCGCGCTCGGGCGGCGGTGCCCTCGGGCGCGTCGACGGGCGTACGTGAAGCGCTCGAGCTGCGCGACGGCGACAAGCGGCGCTACGGCGGCAAGGGGGTGCTCAAGGCCGTCAACAACGTGAACGGCGAGCTGGCGCGTGCCGTCGTGGGGCATCCGGCCGATCAGCGCGCGGTCGACGAGGCGATGATCGCGCTCGACGGGACGCCGAACAAGGGCCGGCTGGGCGCGAACGCGCTGCTCGGCGTTTCGATGGCGCTGGCGCGCGCGAACGCGTTGGCGGCGGGGGTTCCGCTGTACACGCACTTCGCGCGGCTCTATGAGCGAAACGACCGCGCCACCGGCACCGTGCTCCCGGTACCGATGATGAACATCCTGAACGGTGGCGCGCACGCCGACAGCAGCGTCGACTTCCAGGAGTTCATGGTCATGCCGACCGGCGTGCTCTCGTTCGCCGAAGCGGTACGCGCCGGCGCGGAGATCTTCCACACGTTGCGTGGCATCCTGAAGAAGAAGGGCCATTCGACCGGCGTCGGCGACGAAGGCGGATTCGCGCCGAGCCTTTCCTCCAACCGCGAAGCCGTGGACGTCGTCCTCGAAGCGATCACGCAGACGGGCTACACGGCAGGCAAGGACGTGTATCTGGCGCTCGACGTCGCGTCGAGCGAGCTGTGGAACGAGGAATCCCGGACGTACGAGTTCAAGAAGTCCGGGGACAAGGCGCGCAGCGCCGACGACATGGTCAGGCTGTACGAGGGCTGGGTTCGCCAGTATCCGATCGCGTCGATCGAGGACGGCCTCGCCGAAGGCGATTGGGACGGGTGGAAGACCCTCACTTCCGCTCTCGGCAGCAAAGTGCAACTCGTGGGCGACGATGTGTTCGTGACGAACCCGGAGATTCTGACGCG
>JAICSD010000326.1 GCA_025937075.1 Vicinamibacteria bacterium
CGGCAGGAGCGCGTTTCTCTGGCTGCTCGGCCGTATGCAGTCAGGCGTGACGCGGGAGCGCGCGGAAGCGGAATTGACGGCGCTGGTGAACGATTCGTCGATCGCGCCCGCCGGCGCACTCGCGCCTGAGGGCGCACGCGCGGCGAACGTCCGCACGCTCGCGCGGGTGGTCGGCTTGCAGGCGTACGGCACGGAGTCGGTGCGCACGCTGCTGCTGATCCTGCTCGGGGCGGTGTCGTTCGTGCTCCTGATTGCCTGCGTCAACGTCGCGAACCTGCAGATGGCGCGCCTGAGCGCCCGCCGCGGCGAGCTGTCCGTACGCATGGCCCTCGGCGCGGGACGCCGGCGGATCGTGGGTCAGCTGCTGACGGAAGCGGTCGTGTTGTCGCTGCTGGGCGCGTCGCTCGGCGTGCTGCTCGCGCTGATCGCGATCAAGGTCACGCTGCCGCTCGTGCCGCAATTCGTGCTGCCACGCCTCGGCGGCATCGTGATCGACGCGCGCGTCATGGCGTTCTGCCTTGGTTTGTCGCTCGTCTCGACGCTGCTGATCGGCCTCGTGCCGGCACTGAGGCTCGGCGGGGCCGGGTTTGGCGAAGGCCACGCGCTGCACGCCGGCGACGCGCGCACGACGGGCGACCGTCAGGGAGAGCGGCTGCGGACGCTGCTGGTCGCCGCGCAGATTGCGCTGACGCTCGTCCTCCTGATCGGCGCGGGCCTGCTGATTCACAGCTTCGTGCGTCTCGTGTCGGTGTCGCCCGGCTTCGAATCGAGCGGGCGCGACGGCGTCGTGCAAGTCGTCAAGGTGACGCTGCCTCCACGCCTCTACGCCGAGCCCGAGCGCATCCATGCGTTCGCGCGCGGCGTGCTCGATCGCATCCAGTACCTGCCGGGCGTGACGTCCGCGAGCCTGATCAACTCGGTACCCTTCGGCATGATGTTCATCCAAGGCGACTTCGAGATCGAGGGCGAGCCGAAGCCGACGCTCCTTGTCGGCACGCCGAAGATCGACGCAGGCTATTTCAAGACCATGGGGATTCCGGTGCTGGCGGGACGCGATTTCACCGCACGCGACACGGCGGACGCGCCGAAAGTGGCGATCGTCAGCGAGCGCATCGTGCGCGAATACTTTCCGGGTGGTCCGGGCGCGGCGCTCGGCCGCCGCGTGCGGATGGAGTTCGGCCCCGACGAGTGGCTGACGGTGGTGGGCGTGGTCGCGGACGTGCGTCAGAGGGGACTCGATCGGGCAGTGCAGCCAATGATCTACGCGCCGTTCCAGCAGGAGCGCGGCGGATTCGTGCGGTTCGTATCGTTCGTCGCGCGCACGTCCACCCCCGGCAGCGTGCTCGAAGGCATGCGGGCGGAAATTCGACGCGCGGCGCCCGATCTGCCGATCCAGAGCACGGCGACGAGGGACGAAGCGGTGGCGGCGTCGGTGGCGCAGCCGCGTTTCCGGACGTTGCTGGTGTTGCTGTTCGCGATGGCCGCGACGCTGATCGCGACGTGCGGCATCTACGGATTGATGGCCTACGCGGTGACGCAGCGCCGCCGCGAGATCGGCGTGCGCATGGCGCTCGGCGCCGAACGCGGCGACGTGCTCCGCCTCGTACTGATCCGCGCGCTCCGAATCGTCGTCGCAGGGCTGATCGTCGGCCTCGCCGGGGCCGCCGGCGTGACTCGTGTGCTGCAGACGTTCCTGTTCGGGGTGACGCCGACCGATCCGATCGCGTTCACGATCGTCACGCTGCTGCTGATGGCGGTGGGACTGATGGCGGCCTGGCTGCCCGCGCGCCGCGCGACACGGATCGACCCGTGCGCCGCGCTGCGCGCGGAATAGCCGTCAACGGAAGTGACCCAAGAAGAAAAAGCCCGGGATTGGATCCAATCGAAGCGCTGCGATTCGAGTAGCGCGGGTTGGCGGAGAGGGTGGGATTCGTCCGCCTTCGCACTCCGTGCTACGGCGGGATCTCATTGTGTCGGCGACGCCATCACGCCGAAGCGCGCGCTGAATTTACCCGCGCGTGAAGGAGGATGGCGGAGAGGGTGGGATTCGAACCCACGTGCCCTTTCGGACAAGACGCTTTCGAGGCGCCCCCGTTACGACCACTTCGGTACCTCTCCGGCTCGATGGTCCACGATAACGGCGAGAATCTTTGATTGTACCATGGCGCCGGCGGGGATCACTGCGCTCGCCCGGCCGCAAGCCTCGGCCCAGGCGATCTCATCGGCGGTCAACGCCGCTCGGCCGCGATCACTACCAAGGACACGCCCTGGCGGGGCAGCGAAAAGGTGAGCTGCACCTGTCCCTTCGTTGCGTCGAGCCGCTGCGGCGCTGCGAGCTCCTCGAGCCGACCGGCCTTCTCGAGCTCCGTGTACTGAGCCGCGGTCAGCGTCTGCGGAGCGCCCATCCGCTTCCAGGCTTCGTACGCGTTGCTGTGATCCGCGTCGACCCTCCAATGGTGAACCGTGACCGCGCCGTCAGGCATGCCGTCCACAACGAGATCGATGTCAGCCGCTGGCGCGGGCACATCGTCGTCATGGTAGTTCCAGACGAGAACCGCAACACTGCGATCGTCGCGCGAGGCGATCGCATCGACGTCGGGCTCCGCGCGGACGCCTGTGTCGCGCACGGCGTCGAGCGTCAGCGCCCCGGAGCTCTGCACCGGCACGAAATCCCCAGGCATCCGCCCCAGCATCCGGAAGATGTTCAGGACCGGTTTGTCGATCCCGTTCGTGGCCAGGTCGCGAAAGCCGTCGAAGTAGGGCTGATCTTCGAACTCGAACGCCCATGTCACCGACCCGAGAAGGTTCACGTGGTGCAGCCGGGCGAGCTCGTACGTGCGCGCGATCTGCTCGGCGGCATAGCTGGAGTACATCGTTCCGTTGCGATACGCGTTGTGCGGATAGGCGCGTGCCGGACACGCGGCGCAACCCTCTGGATCCGATTCGCCGATCACGATCGGCACGTCCTTCAGCCTGGGATACGACGCCACGATTGCGAACCCATTGGCAATCGACGTGAGGTGAGTGCCGATCCCCATCCGCACGTGACCATCGTCGGTGATGCGTGGCGCGCCCTTCGCGTGGAAGCCGACGTAGTCGAGGGGCGATCCAGTGCTGCCCGTGGCGTAATTGCGTCCGTTCAGACAGTGATCGAGAAAGCGGCGAAGGAATCTGGCGGCACGAGCATCGGCGGGTCCCGTGCTGTGCGGCCCGCCAATCCGGGCTGTCGGCAGCGCTCGCTTCAAACCGTCAGCCGCGTAGTCATACAGCTTGAAGTACTCGTCAGGCGAACCCTGCCAGTAGCCGATGTCCGGTTCGTTCCAGACTTCCCACCACCAGCTCTCCACTTCCGCGCGGCCGTACTTGTCGACGCAGTGCCGGACCCACTCGTACACCAGATCTCGCCACTTCTCGTAATTCGCCGGTGGATAGGCCCATCCTGTAAAGATGTTGCTGTACTGATTGCCTGGCGCCCAGTGGTGTCGATACGGCTGCGGCTTGCTCGACAGGGCCTCCGGCATGAAGCCGATTTCGACGAGCGGCTTCATACGGCGTTCGAGATAGGTATCCAGGATTCGATCCACGATCGTCCAGTCGTAGCGCGGCTTTCCTGCCGGGTCTTCGGTATATGCGTTCGTCGAGCCCCATTTGAGTGCGGGACTGCCGTCGCCCGTCGTCAGCAGGTTGTGGGTGCGCACGTACACCGGGACTGGACTGAGTGCCGCCAGCTCCGACAGCAGCTTGCGCCCATCTTTCATGTAGGTGTAGTTCGGCTCGTCGTAGCCGAAGAACGCCCACACCGGCTTCATCGGCTCTTGTGGCGCCGATGCGTCGACCCGAATCGTGACGCGTGCAGCGCGTCCAGAGCCGGCAGACTCCCTCTGGCCCGTCGGCTGCTGTGATTGGAGCGCCACGATGGTGCTGACGACGAGCACCGCCGCGAATGCGCGAGTCATTGTCGGCATCCGATCCTATCAATCATGGCTGGACGCCTGCCGCCACGATCTGAACGCCGTTGATCGGTATCCTTCTGGTTCGTGCTGCTATCGCGGAGGCTACTTGTCTTTTTCTTTCTTCGTCGCCGTTCCCGTCATCACATACGCGCCTCCGGCAAAATCAATCTGCGCGTTGACCTTGCCTTCCTCCGGCGTCAGCGAGACGACCGCGTCCACCGGGTTTCCTTCCCAGTTGAACGAATAACCGAGCAGCAGCGTCTTGTCTGCCTTGGAGACGCTTGTGATCGGCTGCGTGGGAACGGCGTCCGACGAGATCTCCCCGACGACCTTGTCGTTGTCAACCTTCAACGAGAGGTTGAACGTCCCTGGGCCGTTGGGACCCTGCATCGACAACGTCCAATCGCCAATGAGCGGCGCGGCGTCGGCAGGTGTCGCCGGAGCAGGCGACGACGACTGGCTCCAGGCTGAAGACGCGGCAGGACCGAGGAGAGCGGCAAAGAGGATAGTTATGGCGAGTGCGCTACGCATGGGAGACCTCTTTCGTGACGCAGACGTTGCGAGGACGAAGAGTATATCGCGCGTCCTCAACGGGCCCGTCGCGGCACGACACGCGCGAGAAACTGCACCAGCCACTGTAACGTGTCTGCGGAAGATTGACGTGGAAGATGTTACGCATCGCGACGTTGTCGGCAAGCAGCGATGCATGAAACTGAATTTGGTCCCTGCGATGTGGGAGGCGCCCCGAGCGCGCGCTCAGGCGTTGATCGGGCGGAGAGGTAGTACTGCCGCGAGGCGCGGCGGTGGGGCACGTATTGTCCTGGCGAGCCCAGGACGGTAGCTGCGCGTCAGTCCTCCTTTGAGAGGCCGTATCACTCGAGTTCAGCTACTTCCGGGATCGATTGTCTTTCGTCTGCATGAAATGTTCGTACACCCACTCGCCGATCTCAACCCCCGCGGCGAGCCCATCTTCGCTTGCGGATCTGAAGTGGATGCCTGCGTAGACGCGGCTGTCGGCAGCTTCAGCGGCAGCCGCAGAGAAACTCGGGAATTGCCGCATGACATGGGGCAGGAAATCTGACCCTACCGTGAATGCGATGTGGTCGGTCCCGTACAACCTGGCCAATACCGGCGTCTCGAACCCGATCCCGTCCTCCTTCCTCGGCTGGTACGTGCAGGGCGCATACAAGCTGTGGGAACAGGGCGGCTACAAGCTGTCGCCGTTCGTGCGCTGGGAGCACTACGACATGGGCGCCAGCTACGCCGGCATCGCGCCGGGCTTCACCCCGGTGCCCACCGGCCCGGCCTCCGACGGCAAGCCCTGGCCGACGCCGCGCGACCACGTGTGGACGCTGGGCACCAATTTCTACCTGAACCCGAACGTGGTGCTCAAGGCCGACTACCAGCGCTTCAG
>JAICSD010000437.1 GCA_025937075.1 Vicinamibacteria bacterium
GCGACGGCGTCCTCGCGTTCTGACGATGGCTGCTGCGTCATGACCACACTCCGCGACAGGACGTCGCAAGAGTCAGGCCACGGGAGCCCTACACGATCGCCTCCACGGATTGACGGGCTTGTTCGATCTGCGCCAGCCCCTGCAGCAGGTCGGCGACGAGATCGCGCTGGTGCTCGCAGCCTGGGGAGAGCCGCACGAGCGTGTCGGACAAGCCGAGCTTCGCGCGCTCTTCCGCGGGGATCGACGCGTGCGTCATCCGCGCGGGATGACAGACGAGCGCTTTCACCCCGCCGAGACTCTCGCCGAGCGTGAAGAAGCGGCGCGAGGAAACGAACGACACGACCTCATCGACGGTGCCTTCGAGCTCGAACGACACCATCCCGCCGAAGCCCGTCATCTGACGCCGCGCGATGGCATGTCCGGGATGCTGCGGCAGCCCGGGGAAATACACGCGGCGCACCAGCGGATGCTCGTCCAGCGCGCGCGCGATCGCGTCGGCGTTCTCCGCGTGGCGCTGCATGCGCAGCTCCAGCGTCTTCAGGCCGCGCAGCGTCAGCCAGCAATCGAACGGAGCCGGCACGGCGCCGGTGGCGTTCTGGAGGAATTTCACCGGCTCGAAGACAGTGGCGTCACGCGCGAGCACTCCCCCCTGAATCAGGTCGGAGTGTCCGCCCAGATACTTCGTCACGCTGTGGACGACGAGGTCGGCCCCAAGAGCGAACGGCTGCTGGAAGAGCGGGGTGGCGAAGGTGTTGTCCACGACGAGCAGTGCGCCCGCCTCGTGCGCCAGCCTCGCGATGGCTGCGATGTCGTAGACGAGGAGGCGAGGATTCGTCGGCGACTCGATCCAGACGAGGCGCGTCTTGCTCGAGAGCGCGCTCCGGAGCGCAGCCTCGTCCCCGATGTCGATCTGCCGGACGACGCAGCCGAGCGGCTGGAAGACGCGGTTCAGAATCCTGTACGTGCCGCCGTACACGTCGAGTGGAATCACGATCTCGTCGCCGGGACGCAGGTACGCCTGCAGCACGGCGTTCTCGGCGGCAAGACCGGACGCGAACACAGCGCCGTACTCCACGCCCTCGAGCTCCGCGAGCACGCGCTCGAGGCGCGCGCGCGTCGGGTTGTTGGTGCGGGAGTAATCGAAGCCGCGATGACACCCCGGCGCGTCCTGCTCGTAGGTCGAGGTCTGGAAAATGGGCGCGATCAGCGATCCGGTTTCAGGCTCGGATGGCTGTCCCGCGTGGATGGTCTTGGTCGCGAACTCCATGTCTACTCCTTGGCTGAATCGAAGAAAAAGAAGAAGAATCGTCGAGGCTGCGGACGATCAATGGCAATCGGGCGCTGCGCGCGGCGTCGAGCGCCGCCGGCTGTACGAGCGTGCAGCCCGCGCGGGCCATCGCGATCGCATCGTCAATCGCGAGCTCGGCGATGGGCCGTGCGTCCGCGTTCGAGTGAGGGTCCGCCGTGAAGTAACCCGGAACGTCCTTGATCAGCTCGCAGCGATCCGCCTGCAGCGATGCGGCGAGCAGAACAGCGGTCAGATCGGAACCGCCGCGGCCCAGCGAACGAATCGTCCCTCCGGGCGCGACTGCGAGGAAGCCGGGGACGATGACGAGCGGAACGCTGCCGAGCGCGGCGAGAAGAAACAGCGGACGCACGGAGAACCGGCCACCCTCCGCGCAAAGCCCGGTCTGGTGCACGTTGAGCGCACGCGCACGGACGCCGAGCCGCTGCAGGTGCAGCGCAAGCAGCGCCACCGATCGCAGCTCGCCCGTCGACCAGAGCAGATCCAGCGCATCGTCATCGGGATCGGACGCAATCGCCTGCGCGTCGGCGAGGAGCGCATCGGTCGCGCCGTGCTGCGCCGAGACGATCACCACGAGACGCTCGTCCCGATCCGCGGTCCGCATCGCAAGAAACCGGGCGGCAGCCTGAAACGACCCATCGTCGCGCAGCACCGAACCGCCGATCTTGACGACGCTCAGCATGCGAACGCCTCGCCGGGGAGCGCGTGGAACGCCGTGGGGGTGCAGCGCGCGGCGCCTCGCAGGGCGATTCTGGCGGCCTCGACGCGCGCGGGCGCGGCGGGGAACGTCAGCGCGTAGAGACGGCCGGAGATCTGCGTACTGTGGTTCCACCAGACGCCCTGGGCCGCGAACAGCTCGCAGGTTTCGGCGGCAGGCGGGTTGCCGTCAATGCGAATGAACCATGCGGAGGTGTCGGGCTGCCGGGGGAGGGCCGCGACGCATTCGTCCGCCGCCGGCGATTGCCGCGGGCTCGCCACCGTCTCGCACACATCGTCGAGAATCGTGGCGGCGGTGACGTCCGGTCCGGCGCCGGGTCCCGCGAACAGCTGGCGGCCGCCGACGCCGTCGATGAGGATACCGTTCGTGCGTCCTGAAAGGCGCGCGAGCGGATGCGCCTGCGAAAGAAACGCGGGCGCAACGAACGCGTCGAACCACCTGTCGCTCCATGAGGCATGCGCGATCGGCTTGAGGACGCCTCCGAGCTCCTGCGCCGCCCGAAGATCGATGGGGTCGACGTCTGCGATCCCCGAGATGTGCAGCTCGTCGCACCGGATGCATAACGAGCCAAACAGGCGCGCAAGCAGCGTCAGCTTTTCCGCCGCATCGCGTCCGCTGATGTCCATCGCCGGATCCGGCTCGGCGAGGCCGAGCCGCTGCGCGCGCTCGAGCGCGGCGGCGAACGATGATCCCGCAGCGATGTCGGACAGGATGGCGTTCGACGTGCCGTTGAGGATGGCGGTGAGGCCGCGGACGCGAGCCGCGAGCGGACGCCGGGCGAACGTGCCGAGAAACGGCACGCCCGCGATGCACGCCGCTTCGTAGCGGAAGCCGACGCCGTTCGCGCGCGCGATCCCGGTCAACGCGTCGCCGTGCGCCGCGACCAGCGATTTGTTCGCCGTGACCACAGGAATGCCGCTCGTCAGCGCGCGGCGGACGAGTGCATTCGCGGGCTCCACACCGCCAAGCGCTTCGACGATCAGATCGACGGGCTGGGCGAAGAGCACGTCCGGATCGTCGGTGAGGCACGCGAGCGAGGCGGCTGCCGCGCGCGCCGGAGAGGGCGTGCGGACGAGCGCCGCGACCGGATCGAGATCGAACCCGCGCATCTCCAACAGGTCTGATGCGCCGCGCGCGAGCCGCGCCACCGCCGATCCGACATTGCCGAGGCCGAGCAACCCTATTCGGAGGTGAACGGGCAGTACGCCCGCACGGGCGCGGGTGGCGGCTTGTGATTCGACGAGAACTGTCAACGCGCGCATCTCCGGAGCCCGTGTGCGTGTGCGTGCGCCTGTGACCGGCGCAAGCTGCATGCAGCTTCCACCGCGCTCAGCGCAACAACCGCAACGACGGCAGACGACACGCCGTGTCGCCGCCGGGCCCGCATTCGTGGGAGTGAGATCTACCGGCCCTTCCAGAGGGAAGCGCCGAGGCTTTATCTCTCCCGGGTTATCGGGCAGGAAGTAGCACCTTGGCACTCGCGGCCAGGTTGCTGTGGCGTCTGCGGGCCTGTTCCCTCAGCCACTCTGGATAAACGTCTGCGGTGTTCGCAGACATCTGCAGCGTATGGCACGCGCACGCACTTTGTCAAGGGGACGGCCGGTATCGGCCTTGCACTGATGGCTCATGACGCGGCCCGCCGTCAGGGCGGTCTGTACAAAGTTGAGTCAGCAGGGGAGAACAACTCATGAGGCATACGTTTCTCATTGCTCTGATCGCGGGCGCGATGTCAGCCGCGCCCGCCATGGCTCAGTCGACAGCGCAGCAGCCGCCGACGACCA
>JAICSD010000105.1 GCA_025937075.1 Vicinamibacteria bacterium
CGCCGCAGTTGAGCCTGATGAGCGGCTGCTGGCTGCGTTTGCCGCCGGCGTGGGCCGCGCGCGCAAACAATTCCTTGCCGGTGCCGGTCTCGCCGAGCAGGAGCACCGTCGCATCGGTGGCTGCGACCTGCTGGATCTGATCGACCACGCGCCGCATCGCGAGGCTCTGGCCGACGATGCTGCTGAGACCGAAGAGGCCCGGGGCGTCGCGACGAACGCGCAGACTCTCGACGCGCCGTTCGTCGCTGAACCGCGTGACTTCGGCCGGCGCCGCGTGCGCCGGCTGCTGGAGCTCCGGACGTGCGCCGTCGAACGGCACGCGTTCTTCGCCGAGCCGTTCCGGAGCAGCGGACGATCGACAAACTGAGGTCTGCATCTCGAGTCTCCCTGCGGACAGATGCTCATCGCATCATGTGCAGCTTAGGTATCGAATTGAGCGCAATCTATGCATTTCCGGCAGCGCACGCGCGCTGCATGTTTCAAAACGAGAGCGCGAGGCCCGCGGTGAAGTCCGTCTGCCAGAGGGCCGATACGTGCAATCCTGCGAAGCAGCGGCCCGTCGAGCAAATCAGCGTCGTCACGCTCGCGTCGGTGAACGTGACGATCAAGCGCCCGTCGAATCGCGCCGCCACGTGATCGGTCGCGCGCACTTTCACGCCGCCGCCGGCGGCGAGCGAGAACCGCACCTCCGCGTCTGCGCCGATCGCCATCCGCGTCAGGCCGACCGTTCCGGTCAGGAACGGACGGACCGATCCGCCTTCCAGCTCCTGCAATCCCCCGGCGTGCCAGTACTCGGTGCTCGCCCCGACCCGTGCGGGCTGTTCGCCAGGCAATGCCGCCAGCACGTGAGCGGCCTGGCGCGAGTAGAGGATCTCCAGCCACAGTCCGTCGTGCAGCGGCACGTCGTACGCCGCGCCGGCACTCGCCGCCGCGTCAACGTCCGGCGTCGATGCCGGAACGCCTTCGCCGGGACCGCCGACGCGGTACCCGATGAAGGGCGCAATCTCGACGCCCTGCGCGGATGCCGCGTGTGGCACCGCCAACACACCCACGCACACCCACACGCACCCGCGCACGCCCACGCACCTACTTCGCTTTCGCGACCCCGGTGAGCCGGATCATCTCCTTGCCGTAGTCGTCCGTGACGACGGCGCCGGAGTCGTCCACCTTGACCTTGGCGGCGGGCGCGAGCTCGCCGTCGCCCGTGTCCTGGCCGTCGAGCACGAGCAGCGCGAGCGCCAGATCGAATCCCTCGCGGGAGCCCGCGTCCGGCGCCGCGCCGCCGACGAACATGATTGGCTCAGCGGTGACGATCGTGATCAATCGCCCGCCGCCGCTCGGCCGTTCGTACGCGAACTTGATCGGCGTCTTCCGCTGCGCGAGCTCGATGGACCCGATGTCGTCCATCGCGCTCAACGCCTTCTTCGTGCCTTCGCGATCGTTCGACTTGATGAGCCCCAGAATGCGGTCACGATCGGCGTCCGACACGAAGCGCTCGATCGTGATCGTCACGGGCATCGAGGCGTTGCCGTTCGGCGACTTGGCCGATGCCGTCGCCGTGAAGGTCTGGGCCGATCGCGCCTCGAGATTGACCATCGCGGCCGCGATGCCGATCGCCGTGGCCGCCGCTCCCAGGACTCGTGCCGGAGAGCTCTTCCACATCCGGTGTTTCGCTTCTCGTTTGAACATGGCGGACCTCACGAACATCTCTTGCGTGCCTTCCACGGATTCGCCCCTGCGGTCTAGTCGACTCGTTTCCACGTGGCAATGGCCGTCGTCGCGCCGCTCGCGGCCTTGACGGTCGTCTTCAGCACGTCGCCGGTGAGCTCGTAGTACCGGGTCAGCGACGCCGCGAGCTGCGGGTCGATGCGCTTCTCGTCGTTGGTCGGCGCGGTGATGCCCACGAAGCGCAGCGTGTGCGCGGCCGGATCGATCACGATGTGGCCGGACACGTTGAGAATGCTGGTGTCGACGTCGGGCCCGCCGGTAATCGTGCCCCGCATCGACAGGTTCCCGAACTCGTCGTATTGAAGGCGGCCCGTCGCTTGCGCGGCGACCGGCTCACCGGCCGGCGAAAACAATTGAAGCGACATCAGGTCCCACGTGCCCTGGAGACGGCGCCTCTCCGCTTCGAGCGAGCCCGGGCCCGTATCGACGTCGCCCGCGCGCATCGGCTTCGTCTTGACCGGCGCGCCCCCGGGCGTTTGCGCGCAGCCGGCCGCGAGCGTCAGCGCGAGCGCCGGAACGACCAGCCCTTTGATGCGTTGCATGAAGTGGAGAGATCACCACGGCGTCGACAGCTGTTCAACTGTGACAAGTGACGGGACCGACACGAAGATGTGACAGGTCGCTCCGCGAATCCGGCGACACTCCCCTGTCAGTACTTCAAGACCAGTCTGGTAGTGCGATCAGTTTCAGCGTCCGACGGCGGGATCCTACGATCGTGGCACACCAGAGAGATGCGCGCGCGTCGTTGGCGGGCCGCAGCTCCTATACAAACGGGGAGGCGCACAATGGTTCGCAGGTTCGGGTTTCTCGTCGCCGCGGTGCTCCTGGCTGCGGCACCGGCCGTCGCACAGGAGGACAAGCCGATCATGGTGAACGTCGGCGGCGGCTTCACGGGCGTCTACGGCGCGGCGTCGGACCACATCGGCAACGGCGGGAACTTCACGCTGGGTGTGATCTTCAAAGTCAATCCGCTCGTCTCGGTCCAGGGCGAATACGGCTGGAACGGGATCAAGAAAAAGCAGATTTCGCTGCCGGTCTCGGCAACTCCGGCGCTCGACGACATCGTCGACCAGCCCTTCTTCGCCGACGGCAACATGCAGTACTTCGACGGCAACGCGCTGATCCACCCGCACGTCACGGGGAAGGCGCAGCCGTACGGCGTCATCGGCCTCGGCTACTACCACCGGCCCGTCAACATCACGACGCCGGCCGTCGGGTTCACGACGATTTGCGATCCGTATTGGTACGTGTGCTATCCGGCAGCGGTGCCCGTCGACCAGGTCGTCGGCGAGCGCAGCTCGAACGACTTCGGCATGAACTTCGGCGGCGGGGTCAACTACAGGTTCACCGACGCGTTCTCGATGTACTTCGAGGTTCGCTATCACTACATCTGGGGACCGACCATCGACACGGCATCGGTGCCGGTGACCGGCGCACCTTCGTCGCTCAAGGCCAACGGCCAGTTCCTGCCGATTACCGTGGGCTTCAGGTTCTGACGCGTTGACGCGCCGCGGCTACTTCGCGTTCGGACTGGCCGGGCGCGACTTGAAGGTCAGGGAAAAGCCGGCGAGGTACAGCTCGCCGGCTATCGGAATGCGATTCATCCCGAGAATCCAGACGCGCGCGATATTGAGGTGCAGCGTGCTCGCGCGCTGCATGGCCGGCAGCCTCAAGTCGAAGAGCTTGTAAGAAAAGCCCCAATCCGCGGCGGGCGTCCACGTCTGGCCGCCCTCGAGAGACGGCAGGCGCATCAGAATCGCCCCGGGCGCGATGAAGATCTGCGCGCGCGTGGTCAGGTTCAGAGTAGCGTGCACGCCGCAGACGCCGAACGCGCTGGAGCCGACCTGCGTCACGGGCCAGAGCGCATCGAGATGGATGTGCTCCCACCAGATGGTCTTCCGCGGCGCCTCGCTCTTTGCGCGCGTCTGGGCCACCTGCTGCGTGGCGAGCAGGGTTGCGTAATCTGCGCGCGCCCATTCGCGCCATGCGCGGCAGCCCGCCGTCATCGCGTCTTCTCCGCCACCGAGACGCGAGCAGGCGGCCCCGAGCCAGGACGGCGGCACGGGCGGCTCCCGCCGCTGTCGCGCCGACAACACACCCGGTTCAGGGCGGCTGCGCCAGCGCGCGAACCACACCTTCCACGCTTCGTAGTCTGCCGTCCAGCGCTGGACGAGCGCGAGTTGCTGGGCGGGCGAGTCGCCGACGGGAAGCGGCGCGGAGTACGGCAGGGGACGCGAGGGGAGCGAATCATCTGTAGCGTGCGCGTGGATGGGCGCGTGCGCGCAGACACAGACGAGCGCCGCGACCACGCACACGCTGCGATCCATACCTCGGGCAGACTGTATCAATTGACAGGGGTCGAGGGCCAGACATCATCAATATTGGAGCCGAGAAGGCCCGCCCGGAATGATCCGGATCAACGCGGTCTTAGAGGTCGCACGAGAGGCGGGTCAGGCCGGCCGAATCGAGGATGCGGGCAGAGTGGCGCCCGTCGAAGCTGACGAGATTGCGGCGTTCCAGTTCGGCGACGGCGCGGCTCACGCTCTCGGGAGTGAGCCCCAGGAACGCCGCGATATCCGCCCGTGCCATCGGGAGCGGCACGACGCGAGGGTCGGGCTCGTCCAGCTGTTCTCCCATCATCGCCACGAACATCGCGAGGCGGCCGGCAGCGTCCTTACGATTGACGAGGATCGTCCGCCGCTGCGACTCCCGCAGCTCGTGCGTCACCTTCACGAGGAACTTGAACTGCAGGTCGCCGTCCTCCTTCAAGAGCGCGGTGAGCTCGCACAAGGGCAGCCGGTACAGCGTGACCCGCGTGATCGCCTGCGCGGTGTTGACGTATCGGCCATTCTCGGCCAGGCCGAACAGGTCGCGCGGGAACAGAAACGCCCCCACGATCCGCTTCCCGCTCGGCAGTTCCTTGTAGCTCTTCACGACGCCTTCGACGATGGCGAACACGGAGTGCGCGGGCGAGTCTTCCTTGTAAATGGTCATCCGCGGCGGCAGGCGAACGCGCACACCGATGTTCGTCAGCTGTTCCCGCTGACGCTCGCTGAGCCGGATACTCCCGTTGTCGGGCACGGGGGCCGTGAACGGGATCGCGCGCAGAGACGGAACGTGAGGACGCGCGGGAGGCGCCTGTGTCTTCATGATGCAACCTTCGAGAGGGTCGCGCGAGGCCGGGCCACGCGCCGCTCGACCGATTCTACGGCGGTGTGATCCCGCAGCACCCGCACCTGTTCAAGATCCTTGCGCGAACCTGCGGGTGTTGACAGTGGCATCCCGCCCGGGCGCGACCAAGGATCGTCCGGGGATCCCGCATGACCATCGCCAGACGCCTCATCGTCCTGGCCGCCGTTCCGCTGATTGCTCTAGTGGGACTTGGCGTCTTCACCCGCATTCAGCTCGACAGAATTGAAGGCCGCAGCCGGTTCGTCGCGGAATCGCGGATTGCGGCGATCGCAACGGTCGGGAACCTCTCCCGAAGTTTTGCCGAGCTCCGCGTGCACATGCGGAATCACCTGCTCGCGGCCGATGCCGCTCAACGCGCCGTCGCCCGCACCGCGTTCGAAGGCGATGAACGGGAAGTGTACCGGCTGCTGCAGGAGTATGCCGACCACCTGGTCGTCGACGACAAGGGCCGGCGTCTGCTCGCGGAATACCAGTCGTCGACCCGCGAATGGATCGCGGGGGTCAAGCAGGTGATGCTGCTCTCCGATCAGGGGCGGCCCGCCGAGGCGTTCGTCCTGTTCAACGGCACCGTCGCCGATCTCGGCGTGCAACTGAGCCAGGTCTCGAACGAATGGATCACGTACGAACAGCAGGCGGCGTCTGCCGCCGGCAGAGCGACGGTCGAGGGCATCGCGCGGTTTCGATGGCAGATCCTGATCGCCAACACGCTCGCATTTCTCGTCACGGGCGTGTTCGGCTTCCTCACCTTCCGGAGGATCGTGACGCCCATTCGGGCGCTGGAGGCGTCTGTCACCGCCATTGCGGACGGTGAGTACGACATGACCGTTCCGTTCGTCGACGCGACGGATGAGACCGGGGGCCTCGCACGCTCCGTCGCCGTCCTCAAGCAGGGAGCGGCTGCCCGGGACGAGCAGCGCTGGGTCAAGTCCAGCGCCTCCAGCGTCACGGCGGACCTGCAGCGTGCGGCGTCGGTCGAAGAGTTCGGCGAACGGCTCCTTTCGGGACTCATGCCGACGCTGGGCGGCGGCGTTGGAGCGCTCTACATGATGGACGAGCACGCGGGGCAGCTTCATCGTGCGTTCGCGTATGGCCTTTCGGGGCCATCGGCTGCGCTGGAAACGGTTCCGCTCGGCGAAGGGCTGGCCGGCCGGTGCGCGCGCGAGCGAAGGACGCTCACGCTCGAGAATCTGCCACCGGACTATCTTCGAATCTCGTCCAGTCTCGGCGAAGCGGCGCCCGTGCAGGCAACGGCGTTGCCGCTGCTGTCCCACCAGACGCTCCTCGGTGTCATTGAGCTTGCGACCTTTCGCGGCTTCACCACGCGGGAGCGGGCGCTGCTCGACGAGCTGCTGCCCGTCGTCGCAATGAGCCTCGAAATCCTGCAGCGGAACCTTCACACCGCGGCGCTGCTCGGACAGACACAGCAGCAGGCGCGCCAGCTGGAGCAGCAGGCGACGGAACTCGTCCTGGCGAAGCAGAAGGCGGAAGAAGCGGCGGAGATGAAAGCGATGTTCCTCGCGAACATGAGCCATGAAATCCGCACGCCGATGAACGCGATCATCGGCCTGTCGCATCTCGCGCTGAAGACAGAGCTCACGCCGAAGCAGCGCGACTACGTCGGCAAGATCCACAACGCCGGCACGTCCCTGCTCGCCGTCATCAACGACGTCCTGGACTTCTCGAAGATCGAAGCCGGCAAGCTCGACATCGAGACGACCGAGTTCAGGATGGACGATGTCATCAGCTCGGTGACGACGCTGACGGCGCAGAAGGCGCACGAGAAAGGGCTCGAGTTCCTCGCGCAGGTGCCGCCTGACATCCCCGAGTACCTGCTCGGCGACCCGATTCGCGTCGGCCAGATCCTGACGAACGTCGTGAACAACGCCGTGAAGTTCACGGAGCGTGGCGAGATCCGTTTGAGCGTCGAGTGCCTCGAACGCACCGGCGACAAAGTGCAGCTCCGGTTCGCAGTGCGCGACACCGGCATCGGGATGACGGCCGAGCAATCCGCGAAGCTGTTCCGGCCGTTCACGCAGGCGGACATGTCCACGACGCGAAAGCACGGCGGCACCGGCCTGGGCCTCACGATCTGCCGCCGCCTGGTGGAGTTGATGGGCGGGCGGATCTGGCTCGAAAGCGAACCCGGGGCCGGCACGACGTTCTTCTTCACGGTCTGGCTCGGCGTCCCCGAGGCCGCGGACCGCAGGAAGCGTGTGCCCGGGAGGCTTGCCGCGCTGCGCGCGCTGGTCGTCGACGACAATCCAGCGGCGCGCGAGATCCTGCAGGAAGCGTTGAGCACCGCCCTGGGACGCGTCGATGTCGCGCCGAACGGCAAGGATGCCATCGCCGCGATCCAGAAACACGACCGCGCCGAGCCCTACGACGTCGTGTTCATGGATTGGCGCATGCCGGGAATGGACGGCCTTCAGGCGAGCCGCCATATCAAGTACGACGAGACGCTGCACCATCATCCGGCGATTGTCCTCGTCACGGCGTTCGGGCTCGAGGAAGTACGCGAACAGGCGGAGCGGCTGCAGCTCGACGGCTTTCTGATGAAGCCGGTCACACGCTCGACGCTCCTGGACACGCTCGTGACGCTCTTCGCGGACGCGAACGAGACATCGCGAGAGGCGGCAGTCGCAGAGCAGACGGCGGCGCTGCGCGGGGCGCGCATTCTCCTCGTCGAAGACAACGACATCAACCAGCAGATCGCGACCGAGCTGCTGGAAGGCGCCGGAGCCACGGTCAGCATCGCGAACAACGGAGCGGAGGCGGTGACGATGCTGCAGAACGGGCCGCCGCGCGCGCCCTTCGACGCCGTCCTGATGGACCTCCAGATGCCGGAGATGGACGGCTATCAGGCGACGCGGAAGCTGCGAAGCGATCCCCGGTTCACCGCGCTCCCCATCATCGCGATGACGGCGCACGCGACGATCGAGGAGCGCCACCGCTGCCTCGATGCCGGCATGGACGATCACATCTCGAAGCCGATCGATCCTGCCAATCTGTTCGAGACCGTCGCGCGATTTTACAGGCGCGCGGAAACCCAGGCGGCTCCGCAGTCCGGCGATCCGCTCGCGGCGCCAGGCCCGCCAGGCCTGGATGCGAACGACGGCCTGAAACGCGTTGCGGGGAACCGTCCGCTGTATCTCAGACTCCTGCGCGATTTTGCCGAGCAGCAAGGCGAAGCTGTCCCACGGATCGCCAGTGCACTGGCCGCGGGCGATACACCACTCGCCGAACGGCTCGCGCACACGCTCAAGGGGATCGCCGGCAACCTCGGCGCACAGGACGTCCACGCCGCGGCCGGTGCACTCGAGAAGCGCATTCGCGAGCGCGCCGCGGGGAGCGACGTCGATGCTGCGAAGAAGGATCTGGCCACCGCACTCGAACCACTGATCCATGGATTGCAAGCCGCCTTGCCCTCGGCGGCGCCTGCACGCGAAGCGCAACCTGCGACGCGTCCGCAGCCGCCCGTCGCGCAGCTCCGCGAGGCTGCCGAGCGGCTGATTGGTTTGCTCACCGATCTGGATCCGGCCTCGGCCGAGTTCGTCGAGGCCAATCACGATGCGCTGCGTCCGCTCTTCGACGAGAGCGGCTGGAAGGCATTCGAAAAGCACGTGCAGGAGTACGGCTTCGCCGAAGCGCGGGCGCAGCTCCAGGAGGCGTTGACGTGAAGGACCTCTCGGATAGCCGCATCCTCATCGTCGACGACGTGAAGACCAATGTCGACATCCTGGTCCAGGCACTGCGCGACGAATACAAGCTTGGCGTCGCGCTCGACGGAGACGCGGCGCTTCGCAGCGCCGAGACGAATCCACCGGATCTGGTGCTGCTCGACATCGTGATGCCGGGCCTCGACGGCTACGAAGTGTGCCAGCGCCTGCGCGCGCGTGAATCGACGCGCGAGGTGCCGATCATGTTCCTCAGCTCGCTGGAGGACGTCACCAACAAGGCGCACGGGTTCGAGGTCGGCGGCAACGATTACCTCACGAAGCCGTTCGAGATGCTCGAAATCAAGGCGCGGGTCCGATCGCTGCTCAAAGCGAAGGCCTACGCGGACGCCGTGCGCGAGGCGATGGCGCGCGACCTCCGGATTGCACGCGAGATCCAGATGGGTATTCTGCCGGCGGATCTGCGCGGCGCAACGAATGGCTCGGGGCTGGGCGTCGATGCCGTGATCGAGCCGGCACGGGAAGTGGGCGGCGATTTGTACGAGGTCCTGCGTCTCTCGGACAGCCGTGTGCTCGTGGCGCTCGGAGACGTCTCGGGCAAGGGCATTCCCGCGGCGCTCTTCATGGCCGTCGTCGTGACGGTGCTTCGCACGCTCGCACGGCAGCTGCCCGAACCGGATGCCATCCTGCGGCGCCTCAACGACGAGCTCGCCGAGCAGAATCCCCGCGGGATGTTCGTCACGCTGCAGTGCCTCATCTTCGACCTGGAGCAGCGGCGCCTGTCGTGCGCCGGCGCGGGACATCACGAGCTGGCCATCCTCTCCCCGAATCGGCCGCCTCGGCTCGCATGTGCCTCGACGGGACGGCCGGCGGGCCTGATGCCGTGCAACCAGATCGAGCTCGAGACGCTGCCCCTCGAGCCGGGCCAGACGTTCGTGCTTTTTTCGGACGGCGTATCCGAAGCCATGAACCGCGAGGAGGATTTCTATGGCGAGGAGCGGCTACTCGCGGCACTGGCGGGCGCCTCAGGCCGCCAGCCCGCCGCCATCGTGAAACACTTGCTGTCGGATGTCCGTGCGTTCACCGACGGGGCGAAGCAATCGGACGACATCACGGTCGTGGCCGCGCAATATGCCCCGGTGGGCGGGTGAATCTGCTTCCTGCGTCGATCGGAGAGTTCGCCACGGGATGTTCCAGATGGACAATCGCACCTCGCGGAGTTACCGTTATCACTCTGGTGGCTCGCCAGCGCCATCGTCGGAGGCGATGTGTTGACGCAGGCTGCGGTGAAACTCGAGGAGCGGACCGGGCGTCCGTGCGTGCTGGTCGCCGACGACCATGAGGCGATGCTGGAGCGAATCGTCGCGCTGCTCGCCTGCGAGTTCACGATCGTGGGCAGCGTGACTGACGGGCAGCAGCTCGTCGACGCGGAGGCCGCGCTTGGGCCCGACGTCATCGTCGTGGACATCTCCATGCCCGGCGTGAACGGCCTCGAAGCCACGGCGCTCATCCGCAGCCGCGGCTCACGCGCCGCGATCGTCTACCTGACCGCGCACGATGAATGGGACATCATCGAAGCGGCGTGGGCGGCGGGTGCTCTCGGGTACGTGTTCAAGGCATCCCTCGCGCACGACCTCGTCCCCGCCGTGCATGCGGCGCTCGAAGGCCGCCGCTTCGTCTCCCAGCGCGCCACGGCGGCGCGCCCGCGCGAAGCGCCCCCGGTCCCTTTCTGATCAGACTGCGACCTTCTTTTGCTCGCGCAGCGGCACGGCCGCTCGCAGGCGCGTTCCCACACCCGGACTCGAGCGCATCTCGAACGTGCCGCGGACGGCTTCGAGGCGCTCGCGCATGCTGATCAGTCCGAGGCCATGGCCCCACGCGGCATCGACGTCGAATCCTGCTCCATCGTCGACGATCGTGAGCACGAGCGCGTCCCGCGCGCCGCGGAGATCGACGGTGACCCGGCGTGCGCCGCTGTACTTCAGCGCGTTCTGCAGCGCTTCCTGCGCGACGCGGAAGAGACACAGCGTCATGTCCTTCGAGAGCGCAGGTGGCACTCCTTCGTGCGTGAAGACGATCTCCGTGCCGGACTGTGAGAGTTCCTGCCTCAGACCCTGGAGCGCGCCCACGAGCCCGACCAGCCGGAGCCTGGCCGGGTGCAGCCGGTGCGAAAGGTCTCGCACGCTCTTCGCGATGGCATTGATTCGGTTCAACACATCGCCCGCGAGTTGCTCGTTGCCGTCTTTCGCGGATTTCGCAAGCAGCTCGAGATCGATTTCGAGCACCGCGAGCTGCTGGCTGATGTCGTCGTGCAGCTCGCGCGCAATGCGCGCGCGCTCACCTTCCTGGGCGTCCAGCAGACGCGCCGCGAGATCCCGAATTCGCCCGTAGCTGGTTCTGAGCTCCGCCTGGCTTCCGCGAAGCCGACCTTCGGCCTGGCGGCGCCTGGCGCGCTGCACGAGCAGGCCCGCGATCAGCGCCGATTGTGCCAGCACGATCGCGGACGCGCCGAGAATATAGGCCTTGTAGCGATCCCAGACCGACGGCTCGCGGAACATGACGACCGTGCCCGCGGGGATTCGCGCGCCGTCGAGACCCCATCGCCGCAGCTGCCGCCA
>JAICSD010000435.1 GCA_025937075.1 Vicinamibacteria bacterium
GCCCGTGGAGGCGACCTTCGCGATCGCGTGGCGCATGTCGAGCGGCGCAAGGAACTGCCCCTTCTTGATGTTGATCGCCCGCCCGGTACCCGCGGCTGCGAGGAGCAGGTCCGTCTGGCGGGAGAGGAACGCGGGAATCTGGAGGACGTCGACGACCTCGGCGACCGGCGCCGCTTGCGAGGGCTCGTGAATGTCGGTGAGGATCGGGATGCCGGCGCGCTCGCGCACGCGGGCAAGGATTCGAAGACCTTCGGCAAGGCCGGGACCGCGGTACGACGTGACGGATGTCCTGTTCGCCTTGTCGAAGGACACCTTGAAGATCGCCGGCACGCCGGCCGCGCGGGCGATGTCGCGCACGGCAAGGGCCGTGTCGACAGCGTGCGACTCGCTCTCGATGACGCAGGGACCGGCGATGAGCACCAGCGGTCCGCCGCCGATGCTCGTTCCGCCAACCTGGACGGGGGTCACGGGCACTTACCCTACCACGGAGGCCGCCTGATGGCGCCCGGCCGCCACCTTGTGCGCATGCGCGGCCTGGACGAACCCCGCAAACAGCGGATGCGGCTTGAGCGGCTTCGACTTGAACTCGGGATGGAACTGCACCGCGACGTACCACGGGTGCGCCGGCAGCTCGATGATCTCGACGAACTTGCCGTCCAGGGAACGGCCGACGATTTCGAGCCCGTTTTCCGTCAGCGTCTGCTCGTACAAGCAGTTGAATTCGTAGCGATGGCGGTGGCGCTCGTGGATGACGTCGCTTCCGTAGAGCGCGTGCGCCTTTGAACCGGGGCGGAGCTGGCAGGCGTACGATCCGAGCCGCATGGTTCCCCCGAGGTCGTCGACGCCAAGAAGATCGCGCAGCTTGTAGATGATTTTGTCGGGCGCCTCCGGCGCGCACTCCGTTGAATCTGCCTGCGCGAGCCCGCAGACCTGGCGCGCGTACTCGACCGCGGCCCATTGGAAGCCGTAGCAGATGCCGAAGTAGGGAATCTTGCGCTCTCGCGCGAGTTGCGCGGCGCGCATCATGCCGCGCGTGCCGCGATCCCCGAAGCCGCCGGGCACGAGAATGCCGTCGGCGCCGTCGAGCAGTTGATCCCCGCCGGGCTGCTCGAGCGCTTCCGCTTCGACCCAGCGGATGTTGACCTTCAGCCGGTGCTTGAATCCGCCGTGATAGAGCGCTTCGTTCAGGCTCTTGTACGAATCCTCGTATCCGACATACTTTCCGACGACGTGAATCGTGACCTCGTCGACGGGGTTCTTGATGCGGTCGACGAGATCGCGCCAGGCGTCCATGCGCGCGGCGGTCTGCGGCAGGTGCAGACGCTCGAGGATGATGCGGTCGAGCCCTTCGGCTTCGAGGACGAGCGGGACTTCGTAAATGCTGGAGACGTCTTTCGCTGTGATCACCGCGCCTTCGTCCACGTCGCAGAAGAGCCCGATCTTCCGCTTGAGATCCTGATCGAGGAAACGGTCCGTGCGGCAGAGCAGGATATCCGGCTGGATGCCGATTGCACGAAGGTCGCGCACGCTGTGCTGCGTCGGTTTCGTTTTCAGTTCGCCGGCTGCACCGATGAACGGCACGAGCGTGAGGTGGACATAGAGCGTGTTGTCGCGCCCGACGTCCTGGCGGAGCTGCCGAATCGCCTCGAGGAAGGGCTGGCTTTCGATGTCGCCGACGGTGCCGCCGATCTCGACGAGCACGATGTCGACCCCCTGTGCCACAGCGCGAACGCTGTCCTTGATTTCGTTCGTGATGTGCGGGATGACCTGCACGGTGCGTCCCAGGTACTCGCCGCGCCGTTCCTTCTGAATGACGGAGAGATAAATCTTCCCGGTCGTCCAGTTGTTGTTGCGCGTGGTGACCTGGTTGGTGAATCGCTCGTAGTGCCCCAGATCCAGGTCGGTCTCGGCGCCGTCGTCGGTGACGAAAACTTCGCCGTGCTGGTACGGGCTCATCGTCCCTGGATCGACGTTGATGTACGGATCGAACTTCTGGAGCGCGACTTTGTAGCCGTGGCCTTCGAGCAGCGCGCCGATGGATGCGGCAGCAAGCCCTTTGCCGAGCGACGAGACGACGCCGCCGGTCACGAAGATGAACTTTACGGGGCGATTCGTTGATGTGGGCATCGGTTCTGGTCCTACACGCGTGCCGGGGGAGCTGCGAGCTGGCGGACTCTTTCGAGATCCGCGGGGGTATCGACGCCGATTGTGTCGTAATGCGTTTCGACCACGCGAATGCGGATGCCGTGCTCGAGCGCGCGCAATTGTTCCAGCGCTTCGGCGCGTTCCAGCGAGGTCGGGGTCAACGATGCGAGCCGCAGCAGGCAGTCGCGACGATAGACATACAGCCCGACGTGCCGCCAGGCGTCCGCTCCGCTGTCCGGGTTGCGCACGAAGGGGATGGGCGCGCGCGAGAAATACATCGCGAAGCCGTCACGGTCGACGACGACTTTCACGACGTGCGGATTGTCGAGGTCGCGTCGATCATCGATGCGGCGGCAGAGCGTGGCCATCTCGATGCTGCGGTCCGACGCGAGCGGCGCGACGGCGTCGTCGATCATCGCGGGCTCGAGCAGCGGTTCATCCCCTTGAACGTTGACGATCACCTCGGCGTCGAGCGCGCGTGCGACTTCCGCGAGACGGTCCGTGCCGCTCTGATGCGTCGACGCCGTCATCGCGACTTCGCCCCCGAAGCCGATCACGGCCGCCGCGACGCGTTCGTCGTCGGTCGCGACGATCACGCGCATGATGCATCGCGCCGCGGCCGCGCGGCGGTACACGTGTTCGATCATCGGCCGTCCCGCGATCTCGGCGAGCGGCTTGCCGGGGAGGCGGGTCGAATCGAATCTCGCGGGGATGATGGCGACTGCGGAGACTGGATCCTGAAAAGTGGAAGGCCCGGTGTTGGAAACAGGGGGCACGGCAAATCTTACCACAATTGCACAGCCCTGCGTGCTACGATCCGTGGGTCCGGAGCAGCACGTCTTGTCGAATCAGTCGCGTCGCGCGGCAGTCTACATCGGCGGCGGAGCACTGCTCGTCGCATGGCTCGCGGCCGCGAACACCACCAGACGTCCCGACCCGCCGGCGCCGGCTCCAATCGAGCACGCGAGGGCTGACGAACCGGATCTGGCGCTGCTGCAGAACGAAGGGACCAAGCTTCGCGAGCGCCTCGCCCATGCGCCGTCGCCGTCCGTGACTCCGCGCAATCCATTCAGCTTCGCGCCTGCGCCCGCGGTACCATCGGCACCATCGCGCCGCATTGCGGCTGCCTCGCTTGACGCGGTACCCGTCGCTCCGCCGCCGCCGCTCCCCTTGATCCTCATGGGGATTGCGGAACAGCCGTCGGCGTCCGGCACTCAGCGCACCGCGATTCTCGGCGGCAGCGGCGACGAGATCTACATGGTTACCGTCGGGCAGACGATTGCGGCACGCTACAGCGTCACGGCCATCGGCGTCGACGCGATAGAGATGAAAGATCTCTCGACCGGCGGCTTGCGTCGGCTCGCACTGCGGTAAGACGCGGATGTCGGTTGGCCCGAGCGGGCCTACAAAGAGACGACCCGCACGTCCCGGATGCTTTCCACTGCCTTCAGTTCCTGGACAGCCGCGTCGAGTCCCGATGCCGGATCGACCGCGAGGACGCCAATCGCGGAGTCGTCCGAGCGCCCCAGGGCAAAGCTGCCGATGTTGATCCCGTGGCGGCCGAGGATCGTCCCGACGCTGCCGATCACGCCGGGTCTGTCGTCATTCCGGATCACAATCAGCGTGCCCGACAGCGGCATCTCGATCTCGATGCCGTCGATCGAGCAGAGCCGCGCGCGATTGGGATGTAAGACCGTCGCCTCCGCC
>JAICSD010000368.1 GCA_025937075.1 Vicinamibacteria bacterium
AAGTCGTAGCCGTGGAACATTCCGTGGTGAAAGTGCTCGCGCAGCTTCCTGTCGTGCAGGATGTTCGGATGGGTCCGCCGCAGATACTCGCCGGCGGCCACCAGGAATCCCGCCGTGCCGCAGGCGGGATCGCAGATGATGTCCGCCGGCTGCGGCATCGTCAGTTCCACCATCAGGCGGATGATGTGCCGCGGCGTGCGGAACTGCCCGTTCTGTCCGGCGGTCGCGATCTTGCCGAGCATGTACTCGTAGAGATCGCCCTTCGTGTCGCGGTCCTCCATCGGCACGTTGTCGAGGAGATCGACGACCTTCGAGAGCAGCGCGGGCGTCGGAATGGTGAACCGCGCATCCTTCATGTGGTGCGCGTATGTGGACTCGTCGCCGCCGAGCGTCCGCAGGAACGGGAACACGTGCTCGGAGACGACGACGTACATCTCCGAGGGCGCCATGTTCTTGAAATGCGACCACCGCAGCTCCTCGTACGGCCGCCCCTTCGGGTCCTTGCCCTTCGGGAAGATCCGCCGTGCGATCGGTTCCTTCAACCGCGCGGAGCGGTTCTCCTCCAGCGTCTGCAGGTCGTCCAGCCGGCGCAGGAAGAGCAGATACGTGATCTGTTCGATGACTTCGAGTGGATTCGAGATGCCGCCTGACCAGAACGCATTCCAGATCTGGTCGATCTGAGACTTGATGGCGCCAGTGATCATGTATGGAGGTCCGGGGAGCGTGAACAATGTACCGTCTGTCGGGACGCGGCGGCAAGATCATCGCCCTTGCGCGTCGGCGGCCGGGCCGGAAATGACGTTCTCAGTCGCTGAGCGTTACCTTCGGATCTCCGACTGCCAGTTCGTCACCAGCACCAGCGGGCTGTCGGTGCGCTGGCCTGGGACGACGACGCTGTCGAGAAAGCGTCCGAGCGGGGCAGCGTACGCGGGAAGCGCGTTCGACGTCGTGCCGCGGCCCTCCAGCATCGGACTGCGTTTCGTCACGTCGATGCGGCCGCCGGCTGCCGGCCGGAACACGACGGACGTGATCCCATAACCGGCGGCCTCGCTGTACATGATGGTGTCGTTGCCGTTCCAGTCGAACGCGGCCGCGCCGGTGGTGGTCAGCGGCCATTTTGCGCCGAGGGCCGGATAGGCGGTCACGTACACCTCGTCCTGTCCCGACTCGTCGGACAGGAACGCGAGCCATCGCCCGTCGGGCGAGAGCTTCGGCATGTGCTCCTGCGCAGGAGAGTCGATCAGCAGTTTTGGCGCGCTCCTGCCATCCGCCGAGACGACGCCGATGTCGAAGCCGCGCGGGCTTCGGTACACATCGCTGATGATGCCGGTCCCGTCGGGCGTCCAACTGCCCGGGGCCCATGCGTCATTCCCTGTCTGCTGGACGATCGCGGATGATTCAGGAGCATCGGCGTCGCGGATGACGAACTGTCCGGCGGACGACAAGACGCGATACGCGACCCGTTTGCCGTCCTTCGACCACGCCGACTCCGCCGCGTTCGTCCCGGGCGAGGTGAACGGCGATCGAACTCCGCTAACGAGGTCGACCATCCACAGCCGGTTTCCGAGCTCGCCTCGTTGATGAATGGCAACGATGGCCCGGCGGCCGTCGGGCGACATCCCGATATCCTCGACGAACTGCGCCGGATCGCCAAGTGTGCCGAGGGCGGCGCCGTTCGCGCCGATCCATGTGAGCTGGCTCATCGGCACGCCGGCGTATTGTTGATAAACGAGCGTCGTCGCCGGTGCAGACGAGAACGTGACCTGGGTCGTGGCCCGCAACGGATCGGATGCTACGCTTTCGGCCACGACCTGCGCGGTACCCGAGAGGGTCTGCGTGCGGAGATCGAACGGCTGCACCATCAGCAATCCCGCGCGAACGAAGGCCAGCCAGCCGGGGGGCACGTAATGCACCTCGCTGTCGATGTTTCCAATCGTCCGCACGCGTCGCTTGTTGTCGAGCAGGAGCAGCGCCTGTGACGCGCGCGCCCCGAGCGCAAGAAACAACGTGCCCGCTCCGTCGGGCAGTATCGTTGGCAGGCGAGCCTGAAACTCTTGTGTCGCTTGAATCTCAGGGATCGCGGTGGCTGGACCGCCGCCCGCCATTGACACCTCGTACAGCGCGAGGATGGAGTGGCTGCCAGGCGCGAGAGCCGAGAAGACGGCGCGATCGCCGGCGCCCCACGACGCGCCGCGGCCCTGCTCGATCGAGGCAATCGTGCGCACGGGACCATCGGGGAGATCCACGCGCTTCAGCTCACGTGAGGTGAAGAAGCCCAGTGAATGTCCGTCGGGAGACCAGAACGGATCGCTGGCTTCTTCGGTCCCCGCAAGCGGACTCAGCTCGAGCTTGTCGAGCGATCGAAGGAACAACCGCGAGCGGTTCTTCGCATCGGCCAGGACAACCGCGAGACGGGAGCCGTCGGGCGAGAGCGCGACGGCGCGCTGGCGGCTCCGGATCGCGAGCCCGTCGGGCAATGCGATCACGGAACGCGTCACGGCCGCAGCCGGCGCGGGCGCCGGACGTCTGGCGATCCAGATGGATGCCATGCCGGCCGCGGCGAGCACCCACGGCAGCGCGGCCGTCCAACGCACACGAGATCTGTCGCGCACCGCCGGCGTGGATGTAATGGTCGGCGCAGCGCCGCCGGCGATCGCCTCCTGAATGTCCAGCCGCGCCGCAGCCGCCGAGTCGAGGCGCTTCTTTCGATCCTTCTCGAGGCAGCGCCGCAGCAGCGTACGGATCGGCGCGGGTGTGTCGGGAGGCAGCGCGGACAGGTCGGGCGTGTCTTTGAGTACGGATGCGATGACGTGCGACACGGTTTCGCCGTCGAACGTCTGCCGGCCCGTCAGCATCTCGAGCAGCACGACGCCCAGCGCCCAGAGATCGGTGCGCTTGTCCACCTGCTTTCCCGCCGCCTGCTCCGGCGACATGTACGCGGCGGTGCCGAGAATCATGCCCACCGCCGTCCCGCGCACGCTCATCGTCGGAGAATTCATGAGCGCGGACGGGCTCGGATCAACCGGGTCGATCGCCTTCGCGAGGCCGAAATCCAGCACCTTGACGGTCCCGTCGCTGCGAACCTTGATGTTCGCCGGTTTCAGGTCGCGGTGGACGATGCCCCGGTCGTGAGCGGCTTCGAGCGCATCGGCGATCTGGCTGGCGATCGGCAGCGCGTCGGCGAGCGGAAGCGGTCCACGCGCGATGATCGCTGACAGATCCTCGCCCTCGACGAGCTCCATGGCGAGCGCGTTCGACTCCAGACCGTAGATCTGCGCGATGTTCGGATGATTCAGCGACGCGAGCACTTGCGCTTCGCGCTTCAGGCGCGCGACACGATCGGCATCGCTCGTGAAGAGGTCGGGGAGGATCTTCAGCGCGACGTCGCGGGCGAGGTTCGTGTCACGGGCGCGATAGACCTCGCCCATGCCGCCAGCGCCGATCTGACGGACGATCTCGTAAGAAGCGCCCAGACGGGTGCCCGCGGCGAGGCTCATGGTCCGGCGCGGATTATATAGCGCGCATCGGCGTGCGGCGTGCGGCGTGCGGAGTGCAATCTGCGGAGTTGCGGCGGAGCGCGCGGTGCGGGGAGTGCGCGATTTGGGAACTGCGCGATCCGATTATCCTCCCGCGCTGCAGTAATTCCCCGTGTAGTCGCGGCAGCGTTCGAGCTTGAACGCCGGGTCCGGCGCCGGCGCCTTGTCCGCCTCCGCCACGGCGCGGCCGGTCGCATACATCCACCGCGTCATCTTCGTCAGCTTCGCGACCTCGATTCGATCGGGGTTGTCGAACGGCGTGTGGTAATCCGCGTGCAGCAGCGTCGTGAAGAACAGCGCGGGAATGCCCGCACGGGCGTACGGCAGATGATCGCTGCGGTAATACCAGCCCTCGCGGTGATTGGGGTCGTCCCATGACGAGTCGATCGTGAACTGCGAGACGGCCTTGTTCGCGTCGAGCGCCATCTGCACGAGCTCCGGCGAGTTGCGGTGCGGCGGCAACGCACCGAGCAGCGCGGCCGTGCCTGGATCGTTTCGGCCCATCATGTCGCCATTCAGTACGGCGACGATCGACGTGAGCGGCACGGTCGGGTGCTTCACGAACCAGCGCGATCCCATGAGCCCGCGCTCCTCCGCCCCGTGCCAGACGAACAACGCGGACCGCCGCCCGGGGTGCGCGGCAAACGCGCGGCCGATCGCAAGGAGCGCCACCGCAGTCGATGCGTTGTCATCCGCGCCGTTCCAGATATCGTCGCCGTCCACAGGGAAGCGCACGCCGTCGTGGTCCTGGTGCGCACTGAAGAGCACATACTGGCTCGCCAGCGCCGGATCCCGCCCGGGCACCTTTGCCACGATGTTGACAGATGGATATTGGAAGCGCTCGGTGTGTATCGATGCGACGAGCCGCGCGTCCGCGGAAAGTGGATCGGCGAGCGCGGATTCATGAACGTAGAGCACGGGAATTCCCGGCGTCGGCGTCATGGTCAGTCCCTTGCGCTCTGGATCGAGTCCGTACGACCCGCGCTCGAGCCCGATCGCGACGCGGTTCCACTGGTCGGTCTCCGCTTGCGGCACGATCGCGACGATGGCTGAGGGCGGCGTCGCGGCGACGGCCGTACGGATGCCGCGTACCCACGTCCGGAGCGCCGCCACGGTGCGGGGGCCGGAATCCTGCGCCGGTTGTACCGCCGGCGCGAAGCGCACCGCCAGCACCTTGTCCTTCAACGCCAGCGCGCCGACCGCGTCGCCGTCGCTGACGACAATCGGGGCATCGAGCGACGCCTCGAAGACG